>NZ_JBHOFD010000021.1:0-131269 GCF_046543445.1 Paenibacillus nanchangensis | reverse complement strand
GACCCCCAGCTGCACCGCAATCCCTTCTCCTACCGCAAGCGGTGTCTTCCAGCCCGCTTCCTCCGTGCTCTTCGCCAAAGCAAGCAGCGTGTTGTCGAAGCTGCCGTCCGGCTCTCTTCCCTGCATAACTTGAAACTTCTCCACCGCTAACAAAAATTCCTCGTTGTACATCCCCGTAATTTCTCCCGAGTACATGCCCCGCTTCTTCAAGGCTTCCTGCATCGCCCGAATATCTTCGGGGGAGAACTTCTGATTGTACTCTTCCATCAGCTGCCGGCGAATTTCCCGCCGCCGTTCCAGCTCCGCCGCTCTCTTCTTAGCGGCCTTTTCAATCTCCGGGTAATTGTGAACGGCCCATTCCTGATAAGCTGGTACCGTCATCCCGATGGCAATGACTAACCGCAGCTCCTCTTCCCTCGGCATCGGGGAAAAGTCCGACTGAAGCGGATTATAGTCACAGGCCGACAGCAGTGGACCTTTGTAGTGCTTCCGCAGGCTGATTTCCGATCCGTACCACGCCGGATCAACGCCAAGCCCCGCCAAAATATCCCGCTGCGCGGCAGCGGTCTGTTTCACCTGCTCCATGTACTGCTTATGGTCATACGCTGCGTACACACTATAAGCCGTCTGGGAGCGAGCGAGGGTATCGAACGCATTGGCGATCTCGTTCAACTTCATCCGCGCCTCTTCCCGTAAGGCTTCGTCTCCCGTATGCAGCTTGTCCAGCAGCTCCGTAATCCGCGGTTCACTGCTGTAGGGGATCAGCCGCGTTTCGAGCTGCAGATCCTGCACACTAGTCACTGCTCCCTTTAGCAGATCCTTCAGTGACGGCTTCCCGCTCAGCAGCTCCAGCAGGCGCTCCCCGCCCTGCTCCTGCCGCCTCCGCCACATGTCCCACAGCCGGGCGCCGATTCCACCGACCCGTTGGACCGCCGGGAACTTGCGCATGAACTTCGCGTTCAGCAGCGCCTTCATTTTGGATTCCGTGTAGCCGTACTGCTCAGCTGTTTCCCGAACTGCCGCCGACTGGCGGTTCAGCTCATCCAAAATGGTCTTCGTCTGGCTCAGCACCTCCCGGAGCAGTGCTTCCGCTTTTCCCGCCGACTGCCCGACATACCACTCCTGCTGGTATTCATCCCTGGCAGCAGACAGGATATTTGTGATTCCCCGTTCAATCCCGAACGCTTCCCGTTCCAGATTTCGGCTGATCCGGTCCAGTGAGGCGGACAGCTCCTGAAGGCGGGAAAGATCAACCTTTTGCTGCATTTTGTGCCTCCTTAACCCTATGTATGAAACTTCCCGCTGACTGTCAGACAGCCATTGACTCAAGTACCTTCCCCAACGCCATTTTCCTCATAAAAAACGGCACATCCCCTTGTTTTACGAACAATAACAGAGAGAACATACCTGTTTCCAGTAATACCCATCCTATCATAATTTCTACTATAACGACGAGGGGCCGATTACCCTGAAATGATCTCCGTCTAGGAGAAAAGACTGAGAAAAAAACAGCACAATCCCTCAGTTCTTCCCGCAAAAGCAAAGAGCGGATATGGATGGCAGAAATCCCCGTTCATGAACACCGAAAATAACAGCAACCGGATGTCCCAAATTGGCCGCAGCGGCAGCCGCGCTCACCTGTTCGTCCTTCGTTCAGTCTCTAAGAACATCGTTGAACTCCGAATAACAGCAACCCGAAATTCCAACTTTGCCGCAGTGCCCCTCCGCTCCCCCTGTGCTTCTTTAAGTTCTGCGTAGGACGAGCCCTACAGATTAAACCAACAGTGATTCGCAAAAAATAATATCCAAAACTAAACAAACGCTGTTGACATCCCGACTACTACGTGTTACTTTATAGCAGTACTCAGTAATACAACATACCAGTCATACAGAATAGTGAAGGGTGATTATGCTGGAAAATCTAACGGAAATGCTCAAAGGAGTGCTTGAGGGCTGTGTGCTTGAAATCATAAGCCGCAAAGACACTTACGGTTATGAAATCACGCGGCGGCTGAATGCCCTAGGCTTCACCGATGTGGTGGAGGGAACGGTGTACACTATCCTGGTCCGGCTTGAAAAAAACAAGCTGGTGGAGACCACCAAAAAGCCCTCCGAGTTGGGACCGCCGCGAAAGTTTTTTGCGATCAACGATGCAGGCCGCGAGGAGCTGCGGAAGTTCTGGGAAAAGTGGGAGTTCGTCTCCTCGAAAATTAACGAGTTAAAGGAGAAGGATCAATGAACTTTTGGGAAAAAATCACCGGCAGCGACATGACGAGGGAATTTAAGGCATTTGAAGCTCGAGTAAAAAAACTGCCGCCCGATTATCAATCGGCGTGGAACAAAATCAACGCCAATCTGTGGCCTCACTCAGATTTCAGCGGCCGCAACCTCATGCCAATTCTGGACGGTGTGCTTGGACTGCTGGAAGAATCGGCCGCGGAGGGTCAAAGTGTCCAAGAGGTTCTGGGCGGCGATATCCAAGGTTTTTGTGCGGCGCTGGCCGGCGAAGAAGGGGCTAAATCTTACCGCGACAAATGGCGCGAGCAGCTCAATCATAATGTAGCCAAAAAATTAGGCAAATAGGAGGAAAAACACATGAATATCCGAGATATCATCGAAGGCAAAAAAGAGTGGCGGGCGCACGTGGCGCGCGTCAAAGCGCTCCCCCAGGATTATCAGATTGTTTATAAGGAGATGCAAAAATATCTCTTTAAAGTTGGTCCAGTCGAACTGACCGAAGGAACAGGTTTGCTTTCAGGGATTGTCGATCTTTTTGAAGAGGGTGCTGCCTCGGGGAAAGGTGTGCTGGAAGTGACCGGCAGAGATGTAGCAGCCTTCTGCGACGAACTGATCAAAGATTCAAAAACTTACGCGGACCTCTATCAGGAATCGGTGAAACAAGAAATGAACAAAGCCAACAAAAAGGCCGCGGATAAAACCAAATCATAAGGGGGTTACCGGGATGAAAAAAGCAATTGAGGTCAAAGGGCTGCGAAAGTCCTTTAAGAACACGGAAGTTCTAAAGGGCGTTGATTTAGATGTGAAGCAGGGGGAGATTTTTGCCCTGCTCGGCTCCAATGGCGCGGGGAAAACAACAATGGTCCGGATCCTCACCACGCTGCTCAAACATGACGGGGGCACCGCCATTGTCAACGGATTTGATGTCGCGGCCAAACCCGAACATGTGCGCCATGCGATCAGTTTGACCGGGCAATTTGCCGCCGTGGATGAGATTTTGACCGGGCGGGAAAATTTGATTATGATCGCCAAGCTGCGGCATCTGGAGCATCCGCGGCAGGTTGCGGACGATCTGCTGAAACGGTTTGGCTTAACGGACGCCGCTGACCGTAAGCCCTCCACCTATTCGGGCGGGATGCGCCGCAGGCTCGACATCGCCTTAAGCCTTGTGGGCAAACCACAGATTATTTTCCTCGACGAGCCCACCACCGGACTTGATCCCGAAGCACGCATCGAGGTCTGGAAGATTGTAAAAGAGCTTGCCGATGGCGGCACCACGGTATTTTTGACTACGCAGTATTTGGAGGAAGCCGAGCAGCTGGCCGACCGGATCGCTATTTTGCACGAAGGAAAAATTATTGCAAGCGGCACGTTGACGGAACTGAAACAGCTGTTCCCCGCTGCAAAAGTAGAGTACATCGAAAAACAGCCGACATTAGAGGAAATCTTCCTCGCCATCATCGGTAAAAAGGAGGCCATCTAAATGGAGACGGCAAAAAACCATTTTTTCAGCGACATGAGCGTTATGCTTGGCCGGTCCATGCGCCATATTTTCCGCAGTATGGATACCATCCTCACGGTCTGTATCACTCCAATCGCCATGATGCTGCTGTTCGTTTATGTGTTTGGCGGCGCGATTGACACCGGTACGGATAATTATGTGAATTACCTGCTGCCCGGCGTACTGCTGATGGCGATTGCCAGCGGGGTGGCTTATGTGGCTTACCGCCTGTTCATGGATAAGCAGCGGGGCATCATTGAGCGGTTCCACACCATGCCGATTGCGCGTTCCACTGTGCTGTGGGGGCATGTGCTGACTTCGGTGGTATCCAACGTCATTTCGCTTGTCGTCATTATTCTGGTTGCGCTTTTGATGGGCTTTCGTTCGCCGGCAGGGATTTTGTCTTGGCTTGCCGTTGCAGGTATCCTCGTGCTGTTTACACTGGCATTGACTTGGATCGCAGCAATCGCCGGACTATCCGCCAAAACGATGGAAGGTGCAAGCGCCTTTTCCTATCCGTTAATCTTCCTGCCCTTCATCAGCTCGGCGTTTGTGCCGACCGGTTCGATGCCGACAGCGGTTCGTGTTTTCGCCGAAAATCAGCCGGTGACTTCAATCGTTGAAGCGATCCGCGCCCTGCTCTCTAACCAGCCGGTAGGCAATGACTTGGGGATTGCGCTTGCCTGGTGCGTCGGGATTATGGTGGTGGCTTATCTGTTTGCGGTGCGTGCGTATAAACGGAATGCAGCATAAGATTATAAATGCATGATTATCAATCCACAATATTTCATCGTGATCTATCGGCATTTCGTCGTGACCTATCGGCAAAAATAATCCATACTACTCGGTATCCCGCTCCTTTGGTTCTTCCCAACCCGGAATTTTGATGCCCCACACGTTGTCTTTGACATAACCTGCCGCCCGGCGCAATCCCGGCAGCCGCGGATCATCCGGGTAATGACGGTCGAGAAACAGCATGAAGCTCCGGTGCAGGCCGATTTCCTGATCCAGCTTGTTCCACTCATTTGGATATCGTTCCAAGGCGGCCAGTTGGGTCTCCCATTCAGAGAGATCCGCAGGCGACGAAATTCCCTGCTTCGCTTGATCCGCAAGGATTCGCAGCTCCCGGTAAGCGGACTTGATTTTGCCGGAAAACAACTGCCGCTGGCTGAGCACAGTCAGACCAATCACTACAACCGCCAGCACAAGCCACATCGCCGCTGCATTCATACGTACCCTCCTTCCCTGATCGATCATCCATCCTATTATACAACGTCCGGCGTACTCACTGCGTTTTTCTCTCTGACAAAAAAACGGGCTGTCCACGTTCGTCATAGCAGCTGCCCGCGCTTATGCGGCACTTTTAACAGCCCCCTTACACGCTCCGCATGCAAAAAACATCCCGCCCGCGTTGTCGCCATCAGGCGAAAATCCGCAGGCGGGATGTGCCGCGCAGCCGGGTACTCCTACTCCGTCTGCTCGTCTTTAATCATTTCATGCAGCTGCCGGCGGTCCGCTTCCCGGGCCCGTGCTTGGGCCTCCATGTCGTCCGCGTCGGCCAGCTCGCCGGAGAATTCCACATCCTCACGTTTAGCACCGAACAGCATTTTCATTTTAACCACCTGCTTCGGCACTTTTCCGCGATATTGCTCTGGCACTGTTTCCCCTCCTCTCTGCAAGTCAGTTGGCCCGGAGCTGCCGGAACAGCCCGGTCCGCTCAAAGGAATTCAGGACGTTCAAAGTACTCCGCCCGCTTCCTCAATCAGCCGCAGCGCGGGATGAAAAGAAGCCTCGTCCAATACAACGGTCAGCAGGATATCCCGCCCTGTGGGACCTCCATCGCCGCCGTCGCTCATACCGCTTGCCCCTGTGTCGGCAGCGGCCAATATCCCCGCCGACCGGCTGTCTACCGAAGCGTTCAGCGTGAGATTGGCGAGACTCTCAAAATTGCCTGTTCTCGGATTGATGTTGTGATAGGTGCTTCCGCCGGGATATTTGCTGAAACGGTCAATCGACATATCGATGACGCGCAGCGATTTCAGCTTCCGCGATACGCTTTCCGCTTCTTCCGGCGTTTTGAAATAGGCCAGTATACTTCTTTCGCTCATCTGAACCCCACTCTCTGCCAGGGATGGCTGTGATTCTTGGCTTTTTTAGTTTGCATAAACGGGAGTAATTTATTCTTTTTATTTCCTGCGCAGTGTTTAGGTTCATTTCGTCCAAAACATGGTCCCAAAGTAGTATATCTGTATGATTAACAAGCCTGTAAAATATATGTAAAATTTTCCGCTTTACGGGCTGCAAAGGAGGATCGGGTTTACGGGCTGTAGCATGACAAAAAAAGAATATTGGGAGGATTTGAATGCCGAAACGATACGTTCGTAAATGGAGTGTTGGTGCCGTCAGTGCAAGCATGTTTTTTTCTCTGCTGTTCCCTGCCGCTTCCTATGCCGATTCTTCTTTCCTTCCCAGGCTCCCCGAGCCCGGCAATCTGAAACCAGGCATAACGCAAAAATCACTGCACACTGCCGGCGCGCTGGACCAGGCCATTCAGCAAAGACAGCCCGCTTCCTTAACACCCAAAAGCTATGTGACCCGCACCGGTTCCTCTACTCCGACAACCGTTATTGTGGAGCTGCGCAGCGCTCCGGTCAAAGTCGCCCAATTTGATGTGGGGACCCGAAGCTTTTCCCCTTCCCTGCAGCGCAATGTGCTGCGGACAGAACATAACATGTTTAAACAGGCGGCCGCCCGGCTGGGTGCCGCAACAGGTAACGAATACTTAGAAGTTTTTAACGGATATGCCGTAACGCTGCCTGGCAATAAAGTGGACGAGCTGCTAAAGCTTCCCGGAGTAAAAGCTATTTATCCCAATCACACCTTTTATGCATCAGCCGCAGCACCTGCCGAAACGGAGACGTCCGCCGGTACCCTGAAATCCGGTGTTCGCCAGACAGCCGCCAATACGAAGGTTCCTGCCGATCCAAAGGTTCCCGGTGATCCGCAGGTTCCCGGTGATCCGCAGGTTCCCGGTGATCCGCAGACCCCCTCTTTTCCCGTTGTCGGTAACGGAGATCTGATAGGGTCCAACGTTTTCAACCAAGGTGGCTATACCGGGAAAGGCGTGGAGATCGCTGTTTTGGATACCGGCATCGATTATAACCACCCATTCCTAAAGGATTACTATGATAAAGGCGGATATGATCTGATCGACAACGACGACGATCCTTACGAAACAACCAATCCCAATCATTACCCGGACAAAGACGGACGCCCGTATGAAACTTCGCACGGCACGCATGTATCAGGCATCATCAAAAGCGTTGCTCCGGACGCCGATCTTTACGTCTACCGGGTGCTCGGTCCTCATGGCTCCGGAACAACCGACCAGGTTGTGGCCGGTATTGAACGCGCCGTCAAAGACGGCAGAGACGTGATTAATATGTCACTTGGCTCCAGCGTCGATCAGGCGTATTCTCCCGATGCCATCGCCACCGACAACGCTGTCAAAGCAGGCGTGACCGTCGTCATTTCAGCCGGCAACTCGGGTCCTGATGCGAGAACGCTTGGCACACCGGGAGCGGCGCACCGGGCCATCACAGTCGGCGCCTCGTCAACTCCGGTGGACACCCCAGTGTTCACGATCGGCAGCGCTCCGCCCGTTTACGGCCTGTTGGCCTCGTTTTCGCCGGAGCTCACCGAAAACCTGTCCGGCCTGAAGCTGGTTTACGCTGGCCTTGGTTCGGCTCAGGATTTTGCCAAAGTTAACGCAAAAGGCGCCATCGCGCTGGTCGACCGGGGAGGATTTAACTTTTCGGTCAAATCGGAAAATGCCAAGGCGGCTGGCGCTGCTGCACTGCTGATCGCCAACAACGCTGCCGGTGAACTAAACCCGACGCTTGGTGAAGCCGGTGATTTCACGCCGACTTACGGCATTACGCAGGCGGAAGGCCAAGCCCTGAAAGACCAGCTGAAAGCGGGAACCGACACCATCAGCTTTGAACTGAAAAAAGAATCCAACCTGCTGGCCGATTTCAGCTCCAGAGGCCCGGGACTGCCCGACTTCACCATCAAACCCGACGTTGTGGCGCCCGGCGTAAACGTGCTGTCCTCCGTACCCCTCTGGGAAAGCGCGGACGGCACCTACGACACAGCTTATCTTGCCGAAAACGGCACCAGCATGGCGGCTCCCCACGTAGCGGGCGCGGCGGCACTGCTGCTGCAAGCAGGCGAACAAAAATTCAAGAAGTCTTTTGAACCCGAACAGATTAAGTCCATTTTAATGAACAGCGCACGTCCGATCTCGGACCGCAATGGCCGGGTCTATGACTTGTACGAACAAGGCGCCGGTCTCGTTGACCTGTTGAAGGCCGCCAAACAACCAGCCCTTGCCAAAGTCGGTGAAGTGCTCGATACGGGAAGACCGGGTGTCGAACAGGTTCCCTATCATACCGGTTCGCTGTCCTACGGTCTGCTTGCCAAAGGACAAACGGTAACCAAAACCGTCTATCTCGACAATTTCAGCGCACATACACATCCCTATGACATCCGCTTGGAGTGGGATACAGCGCATCCGGGGATTGAGATTCAGGCGGACGTACCAGCCATCTCCGTTTCCGAGACATCAGCTTATTTCAATGTTGCACTGTCTGTAGGAGAAAATGCGCCGGACGGTTCGTTTCAGGGAGCGCTTAAGCTGACCGACTCGCGCGGCGTCGACCTGCGGCTTCCGTTCAGCGTGTTTGTAGGCGAAAGCCTGCGGCCCGGCGTGGTAACCAATCTGGAGCTGACGGAAACGATTATTTCGCCAAATGCTGACGGTCAGTCCGATACGGCGGACCTTTCATTTTCGGTTAATGAACCTTTGACCAATCTGCACCTGGAGGTTGCCCGGGCCGATGAATCCGGCGCAGCTACTGTAGTCGGCGATGTCTACGCCACCGGCGGTACTTATTACCGCGGGCTGTACGAGCAGCTCGGCTGGGACGGAACGGTGATATCAACTGCCGACGGCTCCCCGCAACATTTGGAGGACGGTTACTACACCATTACACCGGTTTACGGCAATCAGCAAACCCGGCTGGATGAACAAGCTTTTTCTTTTGTGATCGACACGGGAAATCCGGTGGTAACGGGCGTGACGCTTCAGGAACAAGCTCCTTCGGAAACAGGGGGTCAGCGCCTGGCAACGATAACCGGCAGCATTGCCTACGATCTGTTGGCTGAGCTGGTTTCCGGGCCGGAGCCGGCCGATCCAAACACGCTGTTCAGTGCCGCCGCAGTGTTCGAAAATGCGGACGGTCAACCAGAACAGGCCAATGGGGAAATTGGCGCAGACGGATCTTTTGCAATCGATGTTCCGCTAAAGGAAGGCATAAATGAATTTTATCTGTACGTATACGACGTGGCCGGCAACGGCACGGCTGATGAAGATTATGTCCAGCTCCTGCGTTACAGTACAGATGAGCATACCGTAACCGTCACGCCTTCCGTGGAAGCTGGCGAGGTTGAGCTTGGTAAGCCTGTAACGGTTGACGTGAAGTTTTCAGCTACCGAAGCGGTTTACGGCGCTGTCGTAAACATGCTGTATGACGGCAAGTTAAGCGCGCCGTCCATTACGCCAAGCGTTCAGTTGGCTACGTATCAGGAGCAGCACTTCCCCGGCGTTCCGCTTGCGGAGTATTCGAATACCGCCAAGCTGAGCGACGGGCGGAATGTGCAGCAGTATGGCGTCCATGTAACGGACGGCGCATACTCAGGCCCAGGATCTATCGCACGGTTCACCTTTGTTCCGACAGAAACGGGAACCTATACCTTTGAGCTGAGCGACACGCAAATCTGGAATGATTATCGGACCTTTACTATTCCGGCCGGCGCCGCCAAGGTAACGGTGACCGTGGTAGAACCGGCTGCAACACCAACGCCGACACCTTCAGCTTCTACGGAGCCTGAACCATCGACGGGACCGGCGCCAACGCCATCCGGTGAGCCTACTCCAACACCAACGCCTAGTCCGACACCTAGTCAATCGCCGTCGTCCGAGCCATCCGCTCCGGTGTACAACGGTCCGCCTTCCGTGCCAGGCTCCATTCCAGGCTCGGCTCCGGCTGCAACGGCAGCACCGGCTGCTTCTGGCGCTCCAGCTGCCCAGGCCGCAGTTCCGGTGACGGATACGGCGCTTGACGCCGCATTGTCCGGCCCGGCTGCATCCGCTGCCGTGATTAACCTGGACGGTGCCGTCTTCACCGCCGGCCAGCCGGTGAACGTCACGTTCACCGCGCAGCAGACCGAGCGGCTGATCCAGTCCGGCCGGGCGCTGACACTGGATGCCGATGCGTTTGCCCTTACGCTGCCCGCCCAGGCCCTGAAAGGCCTGTCCGGCAAAGCGCTTGCCGTAACGCTCCGGCTGGATCCAGGGGCCGGAACCGTTTCATCCGGCTCCGCTGTCAGCCTGGCTTCGCCGCTGCTCAGCATTCAGACCGGACTGACCGGCACGCCGCTGTCCGTTGAACTGAAGCTGAGCGGTACCGCACCAGCCGATCTGCGCAAAGTCGGCATTTACACGGTTGGCGCAGGCGGACAGCTGACGTACCTGAAGCCAGGCGCGCTGCCGCAAAACGGCAAAATCGCCTTTACAGTCAGCGGCGACGGCCAATACGCTGCGGCTGCCGGTACCGGCACGTTCCGCGACATTGCCAACCACTGGGCTAAAGCTGACATTGAAGTCCTGCTGGCTCACGGCCTGGTCGCAGGCAAAGGCGCCAACAACGCCTTTATTCCGAACGACAAGGTAAACCAGGCTGAGCTGCAGACCCTGCTTGACCGTCTGCTTGGCAAAGGCGATAACTGGCTGACCCATATCCGTGAAAATGGAGCACGCACCGAGCTGACCCGTTCCCAAGCCGCCGTACTGCTGTTTCAGGCGCTGGGCGGTAACGCCGCCGGCACACCGGCTTCACTGAGTTCCTTCGCCGATGCCGGGTCGATTCCTGCGAATGCGCGTGACGCCATCGCTTTTGTAGCCGGCCAAGGCTACTTTGTCGGAGAAAACGGCAAGTTTAATCCAAACGGCAAGCTGACCCGCGCGCAGACCGCAACGCTGCTCAGCCGCATTTTTACCGGCCTGCGTTCCGCAGAATAACCTCCTCAGGGGAGAAGCTTGTCGAAAGATCGGGCTTCTCCCCTCTTTTTCACCTGCCCGCAAGAGTCGATTGTCGCAGATCTTTACCGAAACATAACATAACCAGTAATATTTTTGTTCCGGATTAACGCTTTTCACAGCTAAAGTTATTCATATATTTGCATTTCTCACTTAATTGACCACTTGTAAAATAGTTCTCTCAGACTATTTTTGATTGTAATTTATACCATTACAATAAGTATAATTTTACGCTTCATTCGACCAAAGCAATTTGAAGGGAGGTTTTGTTACATAGGGTTATCCATCTATCCAATATCCTAAAGGAGATGAACTACGTTGATCCGAACATCCATACGCAAATTCTCACGCCGGGCCGCCAGCCTGGGACTCGCAGCAACCCTGCTTCTGCCTTCAGCGGCCTTTGCTTCACCTTCGCCTTCCGGGGAACCCGGTACCGGATTTGGCCGGGCTTCCGCTTCACTGCTGCCGCATAATTTTGCCGGAAATTCCGACAGTGCCGATCCGGTTACCGTTATTGTAGGATTAAAAAACACACCTTTAACCGCTTTTGCCGTGGAGCAGCGGAGCGCCGGACGGTCGGCATCGGCCTTGTCCACCCAGCAGAGCAAAATCAAGTCGGAACACGCCACTTTCCGCAGCGCAGCCGAGCGTATCGGCGCGGCTGTCGGACAAGAATACGATACAGTGTTTAACGGCTATGCCGTCACACTTCCCGGCAACCAGGTCGACCGCCTGCTGTCCCTGCCGGGCGTAAGCGCCGTTTACCCTAACAATGTGTATCACGCACTTGAAGACGCGGCTCCAGTTGCAACGCTTGCACCGCCGGTCACGCGGGACTATTCGGAGAGCGGCAAGCTGATCGGCGCTGATGTGCTTCACCGCGAAGGCATCACCGGCCAAGGCGTGCAGGTTGCCGTTGTCGACACTGGCATCGACTATAACCACCCGCTGCTGAAGGATAACTACAAAGGCGGCTACGACATGGTGGATAACGACAGCGATCCATATGAGACCCGGCCCGATGCAAGCAAACCGCCTAAAGGCACCTCCAAATACGACACCTCCCACGGCACGCATGTAGCCGGAACGGTGCTTGACGTGGCTCCGGATGCGGATCTGTACGCCTACCGCGTTCTCGGACCGTATGGGTACGGAACAACCGAAGACGTTATGGCCGGTGTGGAAAAAGCCTATGAGGATGGCGCACAGGTCATAAACCTGTCGCTTGGAACGAGCATCAACCAGACGTATTCCGCCGATTCCATTGCGATCAACAATATTGTGAAATCGGGCGTGAATGTCGTCATAGCTGCGGGTAATGCAGGTCCAGAAGCGGAAACCCTGGGTTCCCCGGGCGGATCAGAGCTCGCGATTACCGTAGGGGCGGCCACTTCCCCCGCGTTTAATCCCAGATTTGTAATCGGCGACGCCACGCCGTTTTATGGCAACCAGGCGACCTACTCGCCGAAGCTGACGGAGGACTTATCCGGACTTGAGGTGGTGTATGCAGGTCTTGGAACCGTCAATGATTTTGCAAACGTCAATGTTTCCGGAAAAATCGCCTTGGTCGACCGGGGAGGTTTCTCCTTCGGCGAAAAAGCGGTTAACGCTACCGCCGCAGGCGCCAAAGCGGTGCTGATCGCCAACAATGCGGAGGGCGATCTGTCCCCCACTTTAGGCGCTCCGGGCAGCTATGCTCCGACTTACGGCATTTCGCTTGCTGCCGGCAATGCCATCAAAGCGGAATTGGGCAAAGGCAACGCCACCCTGAAGTTCACCATCGTTGCCGCTGACCCGAGTTTGGCTCCCTTCAGCTCCACCGGTCCGGCCCGGCCGAATTACGACATCAAGCCGGACGTTGTCGCTCCCGGCACCTCGATTAATTCGACCGTCCCGCTCTGGGAGAGTACCAATGGAGAGTACGATACCGCTTTTGGCATCAAGCAGGGTACCAGTATGGCCACCCCTCACGTTGTGGGAGCCGTAGCGCTTCTGCTCAGCAAGGATCCGGAGCTGGATCCGTTTGAGATCAAATCGCTGCTCGCCAACAACGCCGATCCGATCAAGGATGTGGAAGGCAATCTGTATTCGCTAAACCAGCAAGGCGCCGGTATGATCAACCTGGTCAAGTCGGTTCATGCGGACGCCATCGCCAAGGTCGGTGATACGTTCGACAGCACGATTCCTGGCGTACCGGTATACCCTTTTTACACCAGTTCCCTCTCTTTCGGTCTGCAGCCTAAAGAAACAACCGTAACCAAAGCGGTATACCTGGACAATTACCTGGGCAGCGGAAGCACCTACGAGATTGCCGCCGACTGGCTATCGGCTCCGGTAGAGGGCGTCACGGTTTCTGTGGACAAAACAGAAGTCACTGCTGGGCAGGACTTTTTCAATGTGACGGTTCATACCACGGATAACGCAAAAGACGGCGCGCTGCTTGGAATGATCCGGCTCACCGCTACGGCGCCTGGCGGAAATTCCTCTGCACTCGCTATACCGCTCAGCGTGTATGTCGGAGACAAATTTATTCTCCCTCCCGTTACGGCATTGACCGTAGACGATGAGGCGATTTCGCCGAATAAAGACGGGTGGTACGATGAGACGGTTTTCTCCTTCTCCGTGAACCATCACGTAGACAATCTGCGTATGGCCGTAACTAAGGACGGGGAGCCTTCGACCTATCTTGGCGATCTGTTTACTTCGGATAAGCAGGTTACGATCGGATTGTATGAACTCATGCATTGGACAGGGACGGTAACGGATCCCAAAACCCAAGCTTCCATTCAGCTTACAGACGGCACTTATACCATTACTCCTGTACTTCCCGGCGGAGTCTGGGATAAGCAGCAGGCCATTCAATTTAAAATTGACACTAAAAAACCAAAAATCGGAGCAGTGGACGTCCAGTATACCGACGAGTCCAAAACTGCCGCCATACTGACCGGCTCGTTCACAGACAGCCTCGCCGGTGTTAACGTTACCGGCTTTACGGCCAAAGCCGTCTTCCGGGATGAAACCGGCAGCCTGACAAGCGTTCCGGGGACCGTGACCCCGAACGAAGGCGAAGGTTCGTTCCGCATTCCGGTGCCTGTGGCAGCGGGAGTCAACGAATATACAATTTACTTGATGGACCCTGTCGGCAATGGCCAGGCGGAAGGTGACTACGGTCAAATCGTACGCCTGAATACCGGAAACGACAGCGTAGCGGTACATCCGCTTGCCAAGTCCGCCCAAGGCAAGCCGCTTTCGCTTGATCTGAACTTGTCTGCAACCGAAGCGGTATACGGCGTTTCGCTGGATCTTGTTTATGACGGCAGACTGGGTGTTCCGAACGTGTCCAGCGTCATTTTTGATACGTACGGCCCAACGGTCGAACCCGCAGCCATCGGCGGGGGGCAAAACCGGATCAAACTTGAATTCAAAAACGAAGCGGGTTATACAGGGGACGGATTGCTTGCGGAGCTTGTTTTTGATACCGCGGAAGCAGGAGAATATCAATTCCGTCTGGGTGAAGTAAACGTGCAGACCGAAGCGGAAGCTCCGCTTGCCGCCAACGGCACGCTGCTGGCATCGGTAGAGGTAGCTTCCGGCGTTCTGCCTAATCCTACACCTACGCCGACACCAACACCTACACCTACGCCGACACCTTCGGTTGAACCGTCGCCTAGCCCGACACCGACACCGACGCCTTCGGCTGAACCGTCACCTAGCCCAACGCCGTCCGCCGAGCCTTCCGCTCCGGTATACAACGGCCCGCCTTCCGTGCCCGGCTCCATTCCCGGCTCGGCTCCGGCCGCCACGGCAGCACCGGCTGCTTCTGGCGCTCCAGCCGCAGTTCCGGTGACGGATACGGCGCTTGACGCCGCGCTGTCCGGCTCGGCTGCATCCGCTGCCGTGATCAAGCTGGACGGTGCCGTCTTCACCGCCGGCCAGCCGGTGAACGTCACGTTCACCGCGCAGCAGACCGAGCGGCTGATCCAGTCCGGCCGGGCGCTGACGCTGGATGCGGATGCGTTTTCCGTTACGCTGCCCGCCCAGGCTCTGAAAGGCCTGTCCGGCAAAGCGCTTGCCGTAACGCTCCGGCTTGACCCAGGGGCCGGAACCGTTTCGTCCGGCTCCACTGTCAGCCTGGCTTCGCCGCTGCTCAGCATTCAGACCGGACTGACCGGCACGCCGCTGTCCGTTGAGTTGAAGCTGAGCGGTACCGCACCAGCCGATCTGCGCAAAGTCGGCATCTACACGGTTGGCGCAGGCGGACAGCTGACGTACCTGAAGCCAGGCGCGCTGCCGCAAAACGGCGAAGTCGTCTTTACAGTCAGTGGTGACGGCCAATACGCTGCGGCTGCCGGTACCGGCACGTTCCGCGACATTGCCAACCACTGGGCTAAAGCCGACATTGAAGTCCTGCTGGCCCACGGCCTGGTCGCAGGCAAAGGCGCCAACAACGCCTTTATCCCGAACGATAAGGTAAATCAGGCTGAGCTTCAGACCCTGCTTGACCGTCTGCTTGGCAAAGGCGATAACTGGCCGACGCATATCCGTGAAAATGGAGCACGCACCGAGCTGACCCGTTCCCAAGCTGCCGTTCTGCTGTTCCAAGCGCTGGGCGGTAACGCCACAAGCACACCGGCTTCGTTGAGTTTGAGTTCCTTCGCCGATGCCGGGTCGATTCCGGCGAATGCGCGTGACGCCATCGCTTTTGTGACCGATGAAGGCTACTTTATCGGGGAAAACGGAAAAATTAATCCAAACGGCAAGCTGACCCGCGCGCAGACCGCAACGCTGCTCAGCCGCGTATTTGCCGACCTGCGTTCGAAATAAGAGCATTATCCACATTTTCAAAAATCATGAACTACGTACCAGCCAGCGGAACCCCGCGCTTCCAGCAGGGTTCCACATACACTGGCCGCATTACCTAAAAAGCCAGACGGCAGGGAGAAATCTCGCACCGTCTGGCTTTTTTCCGTCTGGTTTTTCGCTGTCTGGCCTTTTCACATTGACCTGCGTGTGTTCGCTGTTGCAAATCCGCCCAGCCATTAATCCTCCCCCACTCTCCCCCGCTTGAATCCGCGCGCCCGTCGGTCTTCCCCCAATCTGCCCTGCTTAAATCTCCAGCACCGGAGTATAAGAAAAACAGGGCCGCCCCGCGCCATCGAAATGGCACTGGAACAGCCCTGAACTATAACTATGCTATTCGCCGCGGAAGGCCCGCTTCATCCGGTCAAAAAACGATTGCTCATGCTCATGGGTCTGCTCTCCGTCCAGCGAAGCAAACTGCCGGAGCAAATCCTTCTGCTCATCGCTCAGCTTGCTTGGTGTCACAACGACCACCCGTACATGCTGGTCGCCTTGGCCATTGCCGCGCAGGCGGGGTACGCCTTTGCCCTTCAGCCGGAAGAAAGTGCCCGTCTGGGTACCGGCCGGAATCTTCAGCTTGACCTTCTCGGTCAACGTCGGGATTTCGATCTCATCGCCGAGCGCTGCCTGGGCAAAGGTCAGCGGCACTTCGCACATAATGTCATCGTTCTCCCGCACGAAGAAATCATGCGGTTTGACGCGGATGACAATGTACAAATCGCCGGACGGTCCGCCGCGCAGACCGCTTTCGCCTTCGCCGCTCATGCGCAGCTGGGCGCCGTCGTCCACACCGGCAGGAATCCGGACATGAATGGTGCGCTGCTTCTTCACGCGGCCGCTGCCGCCGCAGGTGCCGCACTTGTCCTTGATAATTTTGCCTGCGCCGCCGCAGTTCGAGCAAGGACGGCGGTTCACCATCCGGCCGAGCGGCGTATTCTGCACCACTTCCTGCTGACCGGTTCCATGACATACCGTACACGCCTGCGGTTTGGTTCCAGGTTTGGCCCCGGAGCCGTAGCAGGTATCGCAGGTTTCGGTACGCGGAATCGTGATGTCGGTCTCTTTGCCGAAGACCGCTTCCTTGAACTCAAGCGTCATGGTATATTGCAGGTCGCCGCCGCGCTGGGGCGCATTGGGATCGCGCCGTCCGCCGCCGCCGAAGAACATATCGAAGATATCGCCGAGTCCGCCAAAATCTCCGCCGCCGCCGAAGCCGCCGCCCATTCCTTGATTCGGGTCGATATGACCGTATTGGTCGTACCGGGCCCGCGACTGGGAATCGCTGAGCACGTCGTAAGCTTCCTTCACTTCCTTGAACTTGGCCTCTGCGTCACTAGCCTTATTGACGTCCGGGTGATACTGGCGGGCCAGCTTGCGGTACGCTTTTTTAATTTCCTCATCCGAAGCACCCTTGCCTACGCCAAGCACTTCGTAATAATCGCGTTTGTCTGCCACGTCTCTCACCTCCGATAAATCCGGATTTCCCATCCGATCCTCAACACAAAAGGAAAGTCAAAACACGGGATGACCCGGTCTTGACCTTCCCCAGTCTTTGTTATCGTCTAAGATTACCTTTATTTTTTGTCTTCGTCAACCACTTCGTAGTCGGCGTCAACGACGTTATCCTTAGGGGCCGCTCCGGCTTCCGGACCGGCTGCGCCTTCAGCTCCCTGCTGCTGGGCAGCCTGCTCATACAGCTTCACGGACAGCTGCTGCACGATTTCGGTCAGCGCTTCGGTAGCTGCTTTGATCTCGTCGAGATTGTCGGATTCCACCGCCGCTTTCAGCTTGTCTTTTGCCTGGTTCGCTTTGTCGACTTCGGAAGCGTCCACTTTGTCGCCCAGATCTTTGATCGCTTTGTCGGTGGAGTAGATCAGCTGGTCGGCGCTGTTCTTTGCTTCCACGAGCTCTTTGCGCTTACGGTCTTCTTCAGCGTGCAGCTCGGCGTCTTTCATCATGCGTTCCACTTCATCGTCGCTCAGACCGCTGGACGAAGTAATGGTGATCTTCTGGGTTTTGTTTGTTCCTTTGTCGGTAGCCGATACGTTTACGATACCGTTGGCGTCGATGTCGAACGTAACTTCGATCTGCGGTACGCCGCGCGGTGCCGGAGGAATATCGCCCAGCATAAAACGTCCAAGCGTTTTGTTACCCGCCGCCATTTCGCGTTCACCTTGCAGGACGTGAATTTCCACGCTCGGCTGGTTGTCGGCGAATGTCGAGAACACCTGCGATTTGCTGGTAGGAATCGTTGTGTTGCGTTCGATCATTTTGGTGAAGACACCGCCAGCGGTTTCAATCCCGAGGGACAGCGGCGTTACGTCGAGCAGAACGACGTCTTTGACATCGCCGGTCAAGACGCCTGCCTGAACCGCTGCGCCCAGCGCTACCACTTCGTCCGGGTTCACGCCTTTGTGCGGTTCTTTGCCGGTCAGCTTCTTGATCGCTTCCTGTACGGCCGGAATCCGGGTGGAACCGCCGACAAGCACGATTTTGTTCAGGTCTGCCGGGGTCATGCCCGCATCTTTAAGCGCCTGACGAGTCGGGCCGAGGGTCCGCTCAACCAGGCCTGCGCTCAGCTCTTCGAACTTGGCACGGGTCAGGTTTACTTCAAGGTGCTGCGGAACGCCGTCAACAACCGTGATAAACGGCAGGGAAATTGTAGTCGTCAGAACGCCGGACAGTTCCTTTTTGGCTTTTTCAGCTGCGTCTTTGAGACGTTGTACCGCAGCTTTATCCTTGCTCAGGTCGATGCCTTGTTCTTTCTTAAATTCCGAAACGAGATGATCGATAATCACCTGGTCGAAGTCGTCGCCGCCGAGGCGGTTGTCGCCGCTGGTCGCTTTTACTTCGAAGAAGCCGTCGCCGAGTTCCAGGATCGAGACGTCGAATGTACCGCCGCCAAGGTCATATACCAGAATCGTCTGGTCTTCGGATTTCTCCAGACCGTAAGCGAGCGCGGCAGCCGTCGGCTCGTTGACGATACGCAGCACTTCAAGGCCTGCGATTTTGCCGGCATCCTTCGTTGCTTGACGCTGGCTGTCGTTAAAATAAGCGGGAACCGTGATAACCGCTTGGGTCACCGGCTGGCCGAGATAAGCTTCCGCGTCCGACTTCAGCTTTTGCAGAATCATTGCGGAGATTTCTTGCGGCGAGTAGTCCTTGCCGTCGATGTTTTCCTTGTGGTTCGAGCCCATGTGGCGTTTGATCGAAATGATCGTACGGTCCGGGTTGGTGATGGCTTGGCGTTTTGCCGTTTCGCCGACGATGCGCTCGCCGTCCTTCTTGAAGCCGACAACCGAAGGAGTCGTACGCGCGCCTTCCGGGTTCGGGATTACAACCGCCTCGCCGCCTTCCATTACGGCAACGCAGGAGTTGGTGGTACCGAGGTCAATGCCGATAACTTTACTCACAGTATGTTCCTCCTTTGAAATAAATCCAAAATAGCAGAGCCATTCACGGGCTCCCGTTGTGTTTCCATTCGCCCAGGCCACTCCGGCGTTAGCGGCGGAATCTGTCCACCGCCGGCCGGTATGCGGCCCCGGCAGGTTATGTGTAAACTAGGTTACATGCTGACTTTGACCATAGCGGGACGAAGCACCTTGTTTTTGAGCAGGTAGCCCTTCTGGACTTCCTCCGTCACAATGCCCTCTTCGTATTCCTCGCTCTCAACCTGCATGATCGCCTGGTGATATTCCGGATTAAACGGTTGTCCAACCGTCTCCATCGCCGTCAGGCCTTCCGCTTTCAGCGCGCCTTCCAGTTGACGGAAAATCATGTTCACGCCTTTGGCAAACGCCTCCGATTCCGCTCCCGCCGGAGTGGTGGACAGCGCGCGCTCAAAATTATCCAACACCGGCAGCAGTTCCGTAACGAGCTTGGAAGTAGCGTATTGGGCCAGCTCCTCCTTCTCCTTCACGGTGCGCCGTCTGAAGTTGTCGTAATCGGCCTGAACGCGCAGCAGACGCTGTTGATGCTCGTCCGCCAGCTGCTGCAGGCGCTGTACCTCAGCCGATGTTTCGCCGGCTGTCTCCGCGGAATCCGCAGTTTCCGTCTCCGATGCGCCCTCCGCCTGCTCGGCGGCGGTCTCTTCGTTTACTTTCGCCGTTTCTTCCACGGTTTCTTTCGTTTCTTGAACTTGTTCCTCTTTCAAGTCTGTTCACCTCCTTAACCTGCTGTCGATCGTTCTATCCTTATGGTCCCGGCTCCCTGCGGCGGTCCGCCATTCAAACCGCTAGGGCACCGCAGCAGAAACTTCCTTATTACGGTGCCAAAGCAGCCCTTCTGCCGGGACTACCCGCAGTCTATTTATACCAGTGCGCGAGCATCGACGTCAAATTCTTCGACAGAATGTCCAAAATGCTCATTACCCGCCCGTATTCCATCCGGGTCGGTCCCAAAATCCCAATGCTGCCCAGCGCTTCCCCTTCGAAGGTATACGTCGCTGTAATCAAGCTGCAGTTGGAGAACGCTTCATGCTTGTTCTCGGTTCCGATCTTCACCTGAATGCCGGTTCCGCCCGCTGCGGGAGCCAGCATCTTCAGCAGTGTCGGCGTCTCCTCCAGCAGGTCCAGGATATCCTTGACCTTGTCAACATCCTTGAATTCCGGCTGGGTGAGCATATTGGTCGCGCCGCTAAGATATATGCGCTGTTCCCGGTCGCTCTCCAGTGCCGTATCCAGCACCTTCATCAGTTCCTCGTAATGGGAAATATGACGCTGCATCTCTTCGGACAGCTCGGTATAAAGCCGCGATTTCAGCTTATACAGCGGCACGTTGACGAGCTTGGAGTTTAGCAGGTTCACCACCTTCTCCATCTCGGATACGGAAATCTCCGGCGGAATCGAAACGGTCCGGTTCTCCACCTGTCCGGTGCTGGTGACAATGATCGCGACGGCGGTCCGGTCATCCAGCGGCAGCAGTTGAAAATGGCGGAGCGAAGTATGAAAAACTTCCGGTCCCAGCAGGATGGAAGTATAGTTCGTCATATTGGAAAGAATCATGGCGGCATGCTGGATTACCTGCTCCATCGCGCTGAGCTTCTCGGCAAAAAAAGCGCGGATGGCATCCGTCTCCGCCAGGTTGGCCGTATTCAGCGGAACCAGATGGTCCACATAATACCGGTAGCCTTTATGGGAAGGAATACGTCCAGCCGAGGTGTGCGGCTGCTCCAGATAACCGAGATCCTCCAGATCAGCCATTTCGTTGCGGATGGTCGCAGGACTGTATTTCACGTCGCCGCGCTTGGATATGCTGCGGGAACCTACCGGTTCGGCCGAACGGATGTAATCGTCCACAATGGCGTTCAAAATCATTCTCTGACGTTCGGTTAACATCTCCATCCCTCCTGCGGTTCATTCGTTAGCACTCAAGTAAGACGAGTGCTAACCGCTATAACAAAAATACCAAACTGAGCTTGACATTGTCAAGTCAGTTCAGTATCTTGAGCACCGCTATTTCGTCGCATGCATGCTGCTTTGAGCAGTTGACGCAGTCGGTCCACACTTTCTCGGGAAAAATCTCTTTATTCACGACTTGGAAGCCGTTTCGGATGAAAAAATCGACCGCATACGTGAGCGCCATCACCTTCGGAATACGCTGTCTGGCCGCTTCCTCCAGCAGGGCCGCCAGGATCATCGAACCGATGCCTTTGCCTTTTCCTTCGTCGCGGAGACCGATGGAGCGGATCTCCACCAGATCGTCGCCAAGCCGGAATAAAGAACCGCAGCCTATAAACCGGCCGTCCAGTTCGGCAATCACAAACTGGCCGATCTGGCGCTCCAGCGCCTTGCGCGAACGAGGCAGCATAATTCCGGCTCTCGCGTATTCTTCGATCATCAGGAACAACTCTTCTACATCTTCCTGCCCCGCCTTCCGGCAGATCACTCCGCCTGACGTCTTTACGCCCGGAGCGGCGGCCGCATCCGTTTTCACCGGCATCCCATTCACTTCCCTAGCTGATAATATGAATAAATATACAACATAGTGAATGTGAATTCAAGGGTTATTTTCGGTTTCAGCCCGCGGTCAAAGCGCCGACAAATTCCGCAAAAACATCATTCCCGAACAGGATCCCCCGCTCGCTGAGCCGGTAGCTTCCGCCCGCGTTCTCCAGGAGGCCGTTATGCAGCATTTTATTCAGCGGTGCGGCGAACACCTCGCCAAGCTCCCGGCCGAACTGCTCCCGGAACCGTTGTTCCGACACGCCTTCACGCATCCGCAGCCCCACCATCATGAAATCTTCCATCGCTTCATCCTCCGTGACAGGGTAGCTATCCAGCCGGGGCAGTCCCGCTTTGGCGGCTTCAACATACGGATTAACGCCCTTGATATTCACATGGCGGCGGCGTCCTACATAGCCGTGGGCTCCCGCACCCAGTCCATAGTAGTCTTCATTGCGCCAATACGTTATGTTATGCCGGCTTTCCTTTCCGGGTTTCGCAAAATTGCTGATTTCGTACATCCCGTATCCGGCTTTCTCCATTTCGTTCATCAGCGTCAGGTACATCTGCAGCTCGTCTTCCTCGCTGGGCAGCGGCAGTTTGTTTTTGTTATACAGCGTGTGGAACAAAGTGTTCTCCTCAACCTTCAGGCTGTAAACGGAGTAATGCGGAAGCTGGAGCTCCAGCGCACGCTTCACACTGTACGCAAGCATCTCCACCGTCTGATTGGGCAGCCCAAACATCAAATCGATCGACAGGTTGTCGATCCCGGCGGCTCTGGCATTATCCAGGCTCCGGTATACATCATCCACATTGTGAATGCGTCCAATTTCGCCCAGCAGTTCGTTCTGAAACGCCTGAACGCCAAAGCTGACCCGGTTAACGCCGCCCTCTTTCATCACAGCCAGCTTTTCCGGATCGGTAGTTCCGGGATTCGCCTCCATCGAAAACTCGATATCTTCAGCCCAATCGGGAAAATGACGCCGGATCGACGCCAGAAAATACGCCATTTCATCCGGCTTCAGCACCGTAGGCGTACCTCCGCCAACAAAAATGCTGCGGATGGTACCGGGCGGCGTCTCTTGTACCGTACGCTCCATCTCCAGATCCAGCGCGCGCAAATAATCCATGACCGGCTGATCCTTCAGAACATAGGAATTGAAATCGCAGTAAAAACACTTGTTTGTGCAAAAAGGGATATGAATATACACCGCCTGGGGCGGACGGCTAATTAGTTCGCTCATGGGAGCAGTCCTCCTCGGGTTGGGTTTGTACGGCATTCGGGCAGTCGCATTTAGACTACCGTATTGGGGCTGCCGCATTCGGGCTGCCGATCGCACTGCCGTATTCCGGCTGCCGCGTTCGGGCAGTCTTATTTGGGCAGCCGTAAGTGGTCAGCCGGATTCGGGCAGCAGATTCGCACCGCTGCATTCGGGCTGCCGCTTGCGGCTCTAAGATCCGCTTTACGGGCTGCTGTCCGGCGGCTTGAGTGTGCAATGAGCATAGCCCGGGCGCTCGAGACGCGGCCGAATGCCGCATGCTGTATTTAGAAAAGGAAGCCTGACGGCTTCCTTTGTTTGGTCGCAAGCTATTCAAATGGGGACGACAGGCGCACTAGTGTGCCCGTTATCTATTCGTCGATCTTCAGCACCGCCATGAATGCTTCCTGCGGCACCTCGACGCTGCCGACCTGCTTCATGCGTTTTTTGCCTTCCTTCTGCTTCTCCAGCAGCTTCCGCTTCCGCGAAATGTCGCCGCCGTAACACTTAGCGAGGACGTTTTTGCGCATTGCTTTGACGGTCTCGCGCGCGACGACCTTTGTTCCGATGGACGCCTGGATCGGCACCTCGAACATTTGACGCGGAATGATGCCGCGCAGCTTCTCGCAAATAATCCGTCCGCGGTTGTAGGCGCGTTCCTTGTGAACGATGAAGGACAA
Source organism: Paenibacillus nanchangensis (assembly GCF_046543445.1). Taxonomy (NCBI): domain Bacteria; kingdom Bacillati; phylum Bacillota; class Bacilli; order Caryophanales; family Paenibacillaceae; genus Paenibacillus; species Paenibacillus nanchangensis. Next base: position 107,627 of record NZ_JBHOFD010000021.1, on the reverse strand, counting down.
GGCATCGACCTGCTCGCCGTTCAGCAAAATGTCCATCTTCACCAGGTTGGACTGGCGGTAACCGGACAGTTCGTAGTCAAAGGACGCATAACCTTTGGTGCCGGATTTCAGCTGGTCGAAGAAATCGTAAACGATCTCCGACAGCGGGATTTGATACGTGATGGTTACCCGGTTGGCATCCAGGTATTCCATATTTACGAACTCGCCGCGTTTGCCTTGGCAAAGTTCCATTACGGTGCCCACAAAATCGTTAGGCACGATAATCGCAGCTTTGACGTACGGCTCCTCGACGTAATCGATTTTGCCTACCTCGGGATAATTGGACGGGTTGTCGATTTCGATCATTTCGCCGTTGGTCTGCATGACCCGGTAAATTACGCTTGGTGCGGTAGTGATCAGCGGCAGGTTAAACTCCCGTTCGATCCGCTCCTGGATAATCTCCATGTGCAAGAGGCCCAGGAATCCGCAGCGGAAGCCGAAGCCAAGCGCACTCGATGTCTCCGGTTCAAAGCTGAGCGACGCGTCGTTCAGCTGCAGCTTCTCCAGCGCTTCGCGCAGATCGTTGTAGTCCGATGTCTCGATCGGGTAGAGACCGCAGTAGACCATCGGATTAATCTTCCGGTAGCCGGGCAGCGGCTCGGCCGTCGGGCGTTTGGCGTCGGTTACCGTGTCGCCGACACGGGTGTCGCCGACATGTTTGATGCCTGCGACGATGAACCCGACGTCGCCCACAGCCAGTTCGTCGACAATCGTCATCCGCGGCATAAATGCCCCGACTTCGATTACTTCAAACGTCTTGTCGGTTGCCATCATTTTGATCTTCGAGCCGGCGCGGATGCTGCCGTCAACTACCCGTACGTAGACGATAACGCCTTTGTAAGGATCGTAATGGGAGTCAAAAATCAGCGCTTTCAGCGGCTCGTCCGGATTGCCGGTTGGCGGCGGCACCTGGGTGACCACCTGCTCCAGAATCTCCTTGATGCCGATGCCCGCTTTGGCCGAAGCCAGGACGGCTTCGCTTGCATCCAGCCCGATGACATCCTCGATCTCCTGCTTCACCCTTTCGGGATCGGCGCTAGGAAGGTCGATTTTGTTGATCACCGGCAAAATTTCCAGGTTGTTGTCCAGCGCCAGATACACGTTCGCCAGCGTCTGGGCCTCAATGCCCTGGGCCGCATCCACCACCAGCAGCGCGCCTTCGCAGGCCGCAAGGCTCCGCGACACTTCGTACGTGAAGTCGACATGCCCGGGCGTATCGATCAGGTTCAGCAAATACTCCTGACCGTCGTCGGCCTTATAAGTGAGCCGGACCGCCTGCAGCTTGATCGTAATACCGCGTTCGCGTTCCAAATCCATCTGATCCAGCACCTGGGCCTGCATTTCGCGCGAGGTGAGTGCGCCGGTGTATTCCAGAATCCGGTCGGCCAGCGTTGACTTGCCGTGGTCTATATGCGCAATAATTGAGAAATTGCGGATTTGCTGTTGTCTTTTCTGAACGTCTGTCATGCCTTACCCCCACAGCCAGTTGTTAATCAACCTATTATAACAGTCTGAGGGAATCCCATCAATGGGGCGCGTTAGCGTGGTCAGCGGCCTTTATCTTCCACAACCAGCGCAGGGTACAGGAAACCACCTCTGTTCGTACTTCTGATCGCACTTCTGTTCGCACTTCTGATCGTACTCCTCCCCTCCCATTTTTCTCATTGTTCCGCCCCGGCATTTTCGGGTTCGCCAAGGCCGGCCGGCCCTTCAACCGGAATCGTAATGAACAGCTCCGGCAGGTACGTCTTGTTTTTTCCTTCCCTTAAATAAGGTTTCACGGTCAGCGAAGCAGGCAGCTTGTCAAAAGGCATGTAGTTAATCGTTTGATAACCTACCCCATCTTCGTCTTGGCCATGTCCGCTCAGCATGGTTTGAATGGTTCCCTGCTCATCAACCAGGTCGTATTCAAGATTTAGGAATCCGGTAAGTTTGTACCGGTCCGGCAGTTGGTCCAGCATCGTCTCGTAATCCATTCCGTTTTCGCCTTCTATGCGCAGCACAACGCTTGCCGTCGCCGGGGTGAGCGTAAGCTTCTTAACCGACAGCGTCAGCCCGTCTAAAGACCGGACTTCGGAGGACGTAAGCTCCATGGCAGACGACAGTCTTGTTACATCCGGCACCTCAAACTCAAAGGTCTGCCCGATCTTCGCGATTGTCATTTTTACAGTCAAGTCAAAGGTTTCGGGCAGCCCCAGCCTGTCAGCATCGTACATAGTCACGATAAGCGCGTTTGGGTTTTCACTGCCAGACTTGACCGACCAGGCGGTATTAAGCGGCTTGCCCCCCACCAAAAATTCAATATTGCTCGCAATCCGGTCTGTCTTATTTGTCTTAATACTCCACCAGTCCGACAGCGTTTCTCCGCCTGGATCCGCCCCCTCACGGTTCATCACCAGCACAAGGCGGGTGCCGTCGTACATGGTCTGCGACAGGTTAATTGTTACTTCTCCCTGCGTAAGCCTGCGGTCAACCGAGGTCACCAGCCCTTGTTGTTCAGCGGTGCGGAGGCCCATATCTCCCATCAGGCTGATGACACTGTTTACAATCGGGACGCGTTTAAGCGTCTCGGCCATGACCGGCGAGACAAAAGCCGATCCAAGCAGCAGTGCGGCAGACACCGCCGCGGCGCCCGCCACTCCCGCGGCCCGCTTCATTTTGCGGCGAAACCGGGTTTGGCTGCCGGATGTTTGACTGCCGGATCGTTGTTCACGCTTGCCGGAACGAAGTTGTCCGTAAGCTTCATCCATCCGGAGCCGGACCACCTCGGGTACATCCGCCGAAACGGCAGAGCTTGTTTTTTCGCCCGCCAGTCCCTGCAGTTCCCGCTCTAGTTCACGAAGTTCCATAAGTCATCTTCCCCTCCCCTGATTCGGTCAACATTCCAAGCAGCGCCACTCTGGCCCGGTGCAGCCTCGTCTTGACCGCTCCTTCCGACATGTCCAGCATTCCGGCGATCTCCCTAAGCGGGATATCCCGGTAATAATGCAGCACAACGATTGTACGGGACACTTCTTCCAGCCTGCATATCGCCTCTTCAAGATCATGGGCTGTCTGTTGCCGGTACGGCTGCCGCTGCTCGGGCACGTCGGCCATGACAACATGCCTCGAACGTTTGCGCAGCATCGCATTGCATTCGTTAATCAAAATGCGGAATAACCAGGTTTTAAAATAAGCGGGTGATTTAAGTGAAGGCAGCGCTTCATAAGCTTTGAGCGCCGCCTCCTGCATGGCGTCCGCACAGTCTTCGTCTTTCTTGACAATCGCTTTGGCGATGCCGTACATTTGCGCTTCCTGCTGCCTGACCAGCGCAATGAAGGCTTCCTTGTCCCCCTGCCGGGCGCGGATTGCGAGCTCATTCATGTCTTCGTCCATTGCCGGTTCCATGAGCGTCTCCTCCTTTCTTCGACCGTCAGTCTGACGGTTGTACGCGGATTAGATGCAGCCGGGTGCGGGAAGGTTACAGGATATCCAATTATTTTACAACGAAAATCAGGCGGGCGTCCCTCCTGCCGGAGTGGAACCGCCCGCCTGAAATGGCTATGTTATTCCGCTGCACCGAATAGAGAAACGACCCAGCGGATGCCCTCCCGGGACGCCCGCTGCAGAAGCCCCGCCGTCTTTTCGGCCAGGACGTCCACGGCCGGCCCCTCCGCTTCGGGCAGCAGAATCTGCTCAGGCGTCCGGGTGCCCAGGTCCGCCTCCCCATAGAGTTGGGGTGCCTCCGGCATAGCTCCCTGGCTTGCGTCCGTCCGGCTTGTCCCCTCCTGCGGAGCAGGAAAAATCTGAATTGCTCCGCCCTGCGGCGGGATATATACATAGGAACCGCCGCTTTGCGCCGGCAATCCGGAGTCCGCAGGCGAAAGGGCGCCTGGATTTCCTTTCACTCCGCCGCTTCCGCTGACGTTCCCGCTCATTTCCGTCTGCGCTTCTGTCTGCACTGCTGTCTGTACATCTGTGTCCCATCCGGGCAGCCCGGTGCTTTTGGAGCCGCTTGTCCCTCCAAGCTGCATCCCGGCCAAAATTCCTAGCCCCGCCCATATGCCGATAACTATCAACCGCTTGCCAACCGATCTGCGATGACCCATGATCCTGCTCCTTTCCGCGTTCCGTAATGCCGCTTACGGGCACTGCCCGTCCTGTTAATGCTGCCGTTACACATAAGTTTTCCGCCAACGTTATTCGGACGTTATTTAGAAGCTGGAGCCGCCGCCTTATCCGCTTTCTGATGGCTCCAGTACACCTCGGCAATCATATCGCCCAAAATATCGGCCGTCCGCTTGAGCTCTTCATTTGTGCTGTCAATCCCTCCAACTTCGATCAGCACACTGTTCGGGGAAAGGGACTGGTTGTATTCGCCGTTTGTTCCTTTGCTGGACGACTTGCCCCAGATGCCGCGCGACAAGCCCGGGTAAGCTGCTTCCAGCCGCTTATGAATCTCGTTAGCGAACGCTTCGTTCTTCTTCCAATTTTTATTACCGTGTCCAAGAATAAAATACACCTGTGCATAGCTTTTTCCGTCAATCACCGCTGTTGTTTTCTTATGGCGCTGTGAGTCGCGGTGAATATCGATAAATTGGGTCAGCGTCTCATTTTCGGCCATTGCCGCTTTAACCGTCATCCGGGAGTATTTATAGGAAAAATTCCAGTTGTAATTCTCGACCTCTGTCGCATAATCCGCCGTGGAATGCAGCGCGCCGACGCCCTGTTCCTCCAGCCGCTTGGCAATGTAGGAACCGACCAGCATGACGTTTTTGTCCGGCGAAGCGGAGCTTGGGTTGTCGCTTTCTACACCCAGCAGCGGATTGTACGCTTCACGGGGGTGGGAGTGGTAGATAAGCACGCCCTTGCCGTCCAGCTCTTCGCCTTGCTGCGGCTCCGCGGCGCCGGGCGACGGGGCGGGGGAGCCTTCGGGGACGGACGGCGTGTCCGGGGCCTGCGAAGCAGCTGGGTCGGAGGCGCCGCCCCCAGCGGGTTCGTCGCCTCCCGCCGGATCTCCGTCAGGCGCACCGGTTGCACCGGGAGCCGCGCTCGCCTCCGGCGTTCCCCCGGCTTCCCCGGCCGATCCAGCCGATGGAGCGGGCGAAGCCTCCGCCCCCTGGCCCCCCGTGCCGGAAGGCGGCTCGTCCCCCGTACCCGGATGATAATCCGCCGGGCCGTCTGCAATGCCGCCGGACCCTTTTCGCAGCAGGACCGGGTCATCCGCTCCCATGCCCGGCACTTCGCGGGACAGCAGGGTTTTGGGATCGTTTGGATTGACGCTTGTCAGCAGTTCGAACAAATACGCGGTAACCTTGCCTCCCGAAAGCGTATCATCTCCTTTGCCTTCAGGCAGGTGCGGCACTTCCATCCCCAGCATGTCCATAAAAAAACCGCTCGAAAGCGAAGCAGCCAGTCCGTTCATTGACGGCAGCGGCGAACCGCCCAGCTTGCTTCCGGCCACGCCTCCGGCTCCCAGCAGCATAAAAAACACCAGCGAACCGGCGGCGAGCACCAGCATCGTTCGGCCGAGCGACAGCAAATCGAGCAGGCGGGCACGCAGCCGGCCGATATTCCACAGCTGAAACCATTTTTTGTTCATTTGTTCTCCTCCAGCCCTCTGTCATTCTCTTATACTTCAAATCTATGAGCGGAGGAGGTTCGCTAGAACACATAAAAAAAGAGGAGCCTTCCCGGCAGCATCGCCCGGTCACTCCCCTGCATTCCTTGCTGTAAGATTGCCTATAGTGATGTGATACTACTCTAACGAATGAGTCTAGCGGATTTTGGATTCTGCATTGCGTATTTTTCGAGACACTATAGGTTCACAGCCTGCGCGTGTCCGTTAGTGCGTATAAGCGCCAACATTTCCCGGGTCAACCGCTTCATGCAGCGCCGCGTTTAGTCCGGTCGCCACGACATTGGCGATTTCTTCAATAAACTCGTCGATTTCTTTTGGGGTAACAATCAGATCATGCCCAAGCGGCTCGAGCACTTCTTTTACAAGCGTCAGCCGGTCATTTTCGGAAATGTCGTCAAGCATCCCCATGATCTGCCGGGTCCCTGCCGAGCTGGCCTGAACGCCTCCGCGAAAATGATTTTTCATCATCTCCAGCGCATTATTCACGATTGTTGACGCGTAACATACGGTCGGCACGCCGATGGCGATGCACGGCACCCCGAGGATCTCCTTGGTGAGTCCCCGCCGCTTGTTGCCGATGCCGGAACCGGGGTGAATCCCAATGTCGGCGATTTGAATGGTTGTATTCACGCGTTCCAAAGAACGGGAGGCCAGCGCGTCGATGGCGATGATGACATCGGGTTTTGTGCGGTCAACGATCCCCTGCACGATGTCGCTTGATTCGATCCCGGTTAGTCCCAGCACGCCGGGAGCGACTGCACTCACATTGCGGTAGCCGGGAGCCACCTGATCCGGAACCAGCTCATAAAACTGCCTGGTAACCAGCGCATTTTCCACCACAAGCGGCCCCAGTGAGTCGGGGGTTACGTTCCAGTTTCCGAGTCCGACGATCAGAACCGAGGAGTCCTTGGAAACACCGATCCGGGCCAAAAAATGTTCGAACTCGCCGGCAAAAGCCTCCGACACGCGCTGCTGCAGCCCCGTGTCTCCATTTCGGAGCCCGGGCACCTCAAGCGTAACGTAGTTGCCAATGGCGCGGCCGATTCTTCGCGAGCCCATTTCATTTGTGACGGAAAGCCGGGTGATTTTGATCCCATCCGCTTCCTCCACCTGCTCGTCCACTCCGGCAATCGGCGATTTCGCCGGCCCGGCCGCGAGTTCTTTTGCCTCTACCGCAAGGTCGGTCCGTACCGAATACAGCTGCATATCGAGATCCATCGTCATAACCCTCCTGTACGCGTTTGCCGATAGTTTGCGGGGGTTTGCTGTGCTTTATGCAAAAAACGGAGCGCCGCCCTTTTGTTTTTCATATTGCATTTTGAATAGGCTCATGCTAAACTATTTTAAGTTGTGAAACATTTGAGTATTTTCGAATGCCTTACAGGAGGTGAATGTAATGCCAAACATTAAATCCGCGGTTAAACGCGTCAAAACGAACGAAAAACGCCGTGCGCTGAACGCTTCCCAAAAGTCCGCGCTTCGTACAGCTGTTAAAGCTGCTGACGTTGCTGTTGAAGGAACAGAAGTGGAAACTGCTAAAGCAGCGATCCAACTCGCTTCCAAGAAACTGGACAAGGCTGTAACCAAAGGCCTGATCCACAAGAATGCGGCTGCTCGCAAGAAGTCCCGCTTGGCTAAGAAACTGAACGCTCTTTCGCAGCAAGCGTAAGACGTCTTCATAAGCGCAAGGTAAAGAACCTGACCGGCACCGGTTAGGTTTTTTTGTGTTTATTTTTAATATTTTTTACGTGCAAAATCATCAAAAAGACGGCCCCGCAAGGCCGCCCTCCACTCTGACTTTCACTTTGACCTTTGCTCCCACTTCCACTCCGCTTACGCGCCGAGCCGCAGCATAAACAGCTCCAGTCCCAGCACCTTGTCCACGGAACCCGACTTCATCTGATAGTCCAGATCGGCCAGCCCGCTCAAAATCCGCCGCAGCCGCCCCGCGTCGAACCGCCGTGCCTGCTCGCCGGCTATTTTTACCGCATAGGGGTGCAGTCCCAGCTGCGAGGCGATCTGACCCTGAGCGTAGCTCTGCTGGGACAGCTCTTTCACCTGCAAAATAATCCGGAACTGCCGCGCGATCAGAGACGCAATCTTAATCGGCTCCTCGCGCTGCTTCAGCAGCTCATGCAGCGTATCGACCGCTTTGTCCAGCCGCAGGTTCGCGATATCCTCCACCAGCGCAAAAACGTTTTGCTCTGTTCCGCGCGGCACCAGCCGTTCCACGTCGGCCGGAGTTACCGTGCCGCCCGTTCCGGCAAACAGCGACAGCTTATCCATCTCCGCCGTCAAAGCCTGCAGCCCCGTCCCGGAGGCTGCGAGCAGCGCTTCCGCCGTTCCGGGCGCTAGGCTGCAGCCGCGGTCGCGGAACCCTTTTTCCACCCACTGTAGCAGTTCGTCCCCGCCCAGCGGATTAAAGGCCAGCACCGTACCGGCGGATTTGACCGCCTTCACGATCTTCTTGCGTTCATCCAGCTTATCGCCGTTTACAATAAACACGATTACGCTAAAGTCGGCAGGACGGCTTACATATTCCGCCAGCACTTCGGGCCTGTGGTCAATCTTGGCGTTCTCCTTACCCGCCGTAAACAGGGAAGCGTCGCGGACGACCAGCAGCTTGCGGGCTACCATAAACGGAGCGGTTTCGGCTTCCTCCACGACCGCCTGCACCGGCGTATCGGACAGGTCAAACGGAACCACCGCGAATTCGCGTTCCTCTTTGGCGATAATCTGCTTCTCCAGGAACCCGACAAATTCATTCATCCGGAACTTTTCGCTCCCGTACAGCAGATAGACCGGCGCTACCTTTCCTTGTTTGATCTCCTTGGCCGCCGTTTTGGCATCCATGTGCTCCACCTCTTTTTGTAATTCAACTTCGCTCTCACGTAAATCCGTCCATATAGCTTATCAAAAATTCAGCCGGGTGGGTAGTAGGGGGGGATGTGGCGGACCTTGAGCCGGTGGGCCCGGTCAGGCGGAACGCGGTGCGGACCTTGAGCAGGTGGATCCCGGTCAAACGGACCGCGGCGCGGACCTCAGATCAAACTTATGCCCGGCAAGAAATTCGGCAAAACTTGCTTTTATTTATAATAAAGTTCTCCCCGCTGTCTGTAATGGCAAGTTTAATTTGTGACCAACCAATTATCCACTGAATCGTAAACTTAATCCACTAACGCATCTTAGCCCAGAGACTACTTTTTAGCTGTCGTGTTATTCCTGATATCGTTTTTGAGAATTCCGACCTTTGTAAGCTTATAGCATAATCCCGCAAATACGACACCCAAGCTAAGCCAAATGGAGATCCATTTCCCCAAAGTAAAAAATCCCGCCGCATAAGCAGCAACGCTAGTGACAGGATATTTTAGCAGGATCAAAAGGATGCTCACATTTTCAGCCCAATCGAAGACCCCGGCCGCAAGAGGCAGCCAAACCAGTGACTGGATGATCCGCCTCCCAGAGCTTCGATATAGCATGCCAACAATTAGAGAGAAGGTAATGGCATACAAGGCGGGAAAGGCAAAATCGAATCCCATTAACAGCTTGAGGTAAACGCGACGCCCCTCAGGCTGCAACTGTTCAAGCAGTGCGTACACTTCAGTCTTCGAATAGAAAATATGCATGTCGAGCAGATCTGCACCATGAGATAGCTCTTGGATTCGGGGCACCGTAATCGGCAAATGAACGGTATTGACCACGACCATCAAAGATATGGTCAGGACCAGCAATGGCAATACCGTCTTTAAGGTTCCCCATTTGTTAAGCATGCGGGTTATTGTCTCAAACATTGCTGCTTCACCTCCTGTTTAGCTTTTCGAAGTGCCAAAGCATTGCCTGTGGGTTTCCCTTTTACCTGAATCCATAGAAGTTCTATCAGCTCCTTAACAGGCTGGCCCTCAAGTATAGGAGTAAGCGTGCTATAGAAGTGGTTTTCGATGTCCCTTATTTTTATTGCGCGGTCTCTTCCCTTTTCCGTTAAGGAAAGCTGGACCTTTCTGGAATCCACGAGAGACGGCCTCTGTTCTATAAGTCCCGCTTCCACCATTCGGCTCACCAGCCGGCTAGGGCTTCCGGTTTCACAGACCAACAGCTTACCCACCTCAATAAGTGATAAAGGTTCATGGTCGTAGAGAACACGCAGCACCTCACTCTGTGAGGCCGTCAGCCCCAACGGCTTTAAAAGCTCCGTAAAAGTACGGCTTCCTTCCCGTTGAGCGGCTAATATCAAATAACGCAATTCTTCAATAGGATTCACAGTAGGACCTCCTGATAGCTAAAATCAATGACACATCATCAATGATATGTCATTGATTTTAGCGTACCTTGTTCCTCCTTGCAAGGTGAATTCTTCTATGGGAGGCATTAATGATATGCCATTTTGACGAGGCAGCGGCTAAAGCCGCTTAGTCACATGACAACTCGCAGCAGTCCTGTCTTCCTGGGCTTAGGTCTTGCACAAAGACTAGGCTTGAGTTTGTTCTTATTAGGATAGATCCACTGCTATACTGCAAAGGGATGTGAATATTTGGGTTAAAGGAGCAGTTGAGATGAGAACAAACTTTAGTAATATGCCCAATACGTGTTCAGAAAAGGAAAAGGTCCTTATTCAATCAGCCATGCGAGGACTGCTCGTTTTTTTTGCCATGCTCATCCCTCTCTCCATCCTTAGTTATGTGTTAGCGATGAAGTCACCTATTTTCGGCCTGCTCCTCATGTGGGCGCCCGGCTTGTCCTCCATTTTCGCCCGCATAGTGCTGCGTGAAGGCCTCTCGGATATCTCCCTGCGGATTGGTGGAAAACAGACACTGCAGTCGTTACCTTTCATTTTGCTTTTCCCAGTCGTCATTGGTTTATTTGCTTACGGAGTCGCCTGGATTACGGGACTGGTTCAGTATGTTACACCGGACTCATTCATTCAAGGTCCATCTGGTGTTATCCTTGCAGGAACTATACTTTTTCAGATGTTTGCTGGCACGGCGATCGGGGTGATCAGCAGTTCAGGGGAGGAACTCGGCTGGAGGGGCTATATGCTTACTCGACTAATCGATGCCCGTGTACCTAGACCAATACTGACCGGCGGAATTATTTGGGGGGTGTGGCATCTCCCGGCAATGCTTTTTGGTAATTATTATTCTGGTCCATATCCTGCCTTATCAGTTATTCTATTTATGATTTCAGTGACCTCTTTCAGCTATCTAATCAGCCGCCTCCGCTTAACAACGGGCAGCATATGGCCTGCGATTCTCCTCCATGCATGTTGGAATGCCGTGATCCAGGGGGCCTTCGATCTATCTTCCAGCGGCAAAAATGTTCTGTTATGGACTGGAGAATCGGGAATATTCGTGGCTCTTGCCTTGCTGATTGCAGTATGGATAATTTCAAAAAAGCCCCTTATCATGAGACGGTTATAGCTTCGGCCTATCCATCCCCAGCTTGACTGACGTGATCAAGGAGATCCGGTCATGTACCGGAAACCGGGCCAGGTCTCGGATGGATCCCGGTCCTATCCCATTCTCCCACCGCACGTTCCAGCATCGTGTAAAAGATCTGCTCCGACAGTCGGTGTTCATCTGCAGAAAAACCAACTCTTCATGGTGAGGCACCTGCTCGATAGCGAATCAAATAATGAAGTACTGCAGACGCAGCCCCGGTTCAGAAGGAAAAAACATGCTCAAGAAGGCGCTGGCAGACCAAGACAGCCCGAAGCATATCCGGCACCATCTGGAACTGTTGGACGAAGTGATCCAGAACGGTGATGAACTTCTTCACCCAATTTACTCGCCGTCATTTGTGATACGGTTCACCGTAATTAATCTTCAACTAAACTGCCAGTTAGCTTAAGGAAGCATATTGTCAGCCTAATACTTTATGTTCTTTTGACAGCGATAAGACGGACCGCAATTTGGAGGGCCGCGATCAGGCGAATCTCGATCAGGCGAACAGCAATCCGCTAGAAGCGCAAGCAAGTGAGCGGCAAGCAGACGGCCAGTTATCAGCCGGGCACAGACCAGCCTTTAAAAGTTTAGACAAACACCAGAACAGGGCAAGTGGTGCAAATACGTGCTTTCCTAGGCCCGATACGATAGGATATGTTTAATAGATTAATTGATCCCGATTAGAGGAGGACGTATTTCATGAACCAAACGATCGGCTGTCTTCACGCTCATTATTCCAATATCCGTTACATTGAGGAAGGGCTGCAGTCAAGCGGAGTGCGGTGGGTGCACTATGTGGATCCCGGGCTGATTGCCAGACTGGCGTCAGATCCTGGATTCAGCGAGGAGCAAGCCCGTGCGCGCGTAGCGGAGCAGATGGAATGGATGGCGGCCGCGGGGCTGGATGCGATCCTGCTCACCTGCACACAGTATATTGCCCTGCTTGAAGAAAAAAGGTTGCAGACCCGCATTCCGATCCTGAAAATTGACGAGCCGTTTTTTGACGCAGTTTTGGCCATCGAAGGGCCGCAGACTCTGCTGTTCACCAACCCCGGAACAGTGGATGGCACGATGACCCGGCTGAAGCGGCATGCGGCAGCCCGGGGCATGGCACTTAACGATGTAGAAACACGGGTGATCGAGCATGCATTTCCGCTGCTGATGGAGGGCAAAGAGACGGAGTATAACCGCCTGATTACGGAGTATATCGGAAACCTTCCGTCTGAAGGCCGTGCGGTGTCGGCGGCCCAGTTGTCCATGTCCGGCGCTGCGGACGCTGCTTCGTCGGAAACCGGGCGGACCATTTTGCATCCGCTCGGGACACTTGCGGATTATCTGGAGGAGCGCGGGTCCGGCGTATCCTAACCGCATCCTAAGTCAACTCTGCATGCAATGTCGCATGGCTAAGGAGCAGGAATTTTTGAAGCTCAAGCCAAAGACAACCAGCAGCCTTCCCGAGGGAGCGGCTGCTTTTTTTACTGATTAGAAGGCTTGTGTGAATTCACGTTTGAACGACATGCATGAATCATCTCATCGGACGAAGGCGGAGGCTGAAAAAATGGAGAAAAAATGGCTGGCCTATCGAATTTATCCGGAGCCTTCCGGAACCGATTATTCACATTCCAATCTAATGGATAAAGCGACGGTTGAACTTTTATTTGATTACTGTCAGATCCTAGAAGCGGTGATTTCAAGAGAGGGCTGGAAGGTTTTAATAGACCATCACGGTTTTCAAGAGCTGTATAAAATCAATGAACACAGCGGCTGGTTTGATTGCGGAAGCCTCGATGAATTTATTGACGAAGTCAGCTCCCATATTGATTCATTGCCTGAAATATAAACATCGGTCACCTGCTGCACTTATTTCGCCTTGATGATAAAAGCTGCTGGAGAGCATTGTTGCTTTTTGGGTGAGATTGCTGTGAGTCATAGCGTGCAAACCGCAGGCCGCATCCGGTCAATTCCTTATCCAGCCGTGATTGCCGCACTACTCGACAGAACAAGGGATGTTCAGAAATTCATTTATCATCTTTTTATATTTGTCCAGGTTGCCGAGGCCGTACATGCGGGCGGCGACCGTTCGTGGGTTTCCAAAGAAAAAGTGCTCAAACTGCTTTTGTCTGCCGCCAAAGGCTCCGGCACCAAGCTCCCAAGCCAGCCGGAAAAGCGCAATCCGGCCGCCGGCCGTTGAGTCCGGCCCTTTTAGATAAGTTTGAATATAGCCGCCGGCACTGGATTTCAGATCTTGTTCAGAAGGATTCATGATCAGGCTGCTTGAGCAGATGTCTTGGAGCATCGCCAGCATCTCCTGATAAAAAGAAGGGTACTGCATTGTAGCGGCAGCCAGCGGTTTTTTTGCAGGCACATAATAGCCATTCCGGTCCGGCTCAGCCAAGGTTTCCGCAGCCAGGCGCAGCGATTTCAAATTCTCCAGCATCGTCAAAATCCGGGCTATCCGGTCAATGGTCACGGTTTCGAAAGCGATGTATTGTTCATCCGCCAGCCTGGAGATCAGCCCGAGCAAAAATTCCGTTTTGGCAATATAACGCGTAATGACCTGATGACCCGCATGGCTGTGAAAATTCCCTTCGCTGAACAGCCGGTCTCCGGCCTCCTGCTGGCCTAAGTAAAAGATACGATTGCGCGGGATGAACACCTGATCGAAGATAACCATGGCATCCATCTCTTCAAATCTGCTGCTCAGCGGATAATCAAAGCGGGACGAAGCGGCGCAGCTGTCCCGGCAAATGAAAGTCATTCCCTCCAGATCGTTGGGAACAGCAAAAGCAAAGGTATACGGATTATCCTCCTGCATCGCAGGGGCCGGTGTAGGGAGTACCAGAATCTCATCACAAGTAGCTGCCTGCGTAGCCATCATAAAAGCGCCGCTGACCACAATCCCGTTTGCTTGGCGGTCTATAATTTTGGCCGCTATGGAATCTTCAATCTCATCGGTCTGCTCGGACCACCTGCTGGCAAAAGGCTGGATAAAGGCATGGGATAAGGTGATGTCCCGGCTGCGGCAGTATTCATAGTAGCTTTTGAGATTTTCCGCATATTCCGGATCATATTCCTGCAGCAGGTCAGACGCGGTATATAGAGACATCAAGGCCGTATTCATATAATCCGGCGATCTGCCCAGCAACCCGTGGTGCTTCTCCGCCCACAATTCCATCATGATTCTCCTGCTTATCAGGTCCTCCCTGCTTCTCGGCGCCAAAAAAGAAAGTCCAAATCGTTCCCCGCCCGCATCTTCCTGAACATAGGTCATTTGTTCCAACGTCTGCTTATGATGCTGCATATCATACATTTCCGCTTGGCTCTGGATCAGACCGCTGAAAGCCGGATGTTTGGATAAAGGCCCTTTGACAGGTTCCCCATGATACCATAAATTGATCTGCTGGCGGTCGATCCGCTCTGTATACTCTTTACCGTTTTTTACTGCCATGCCAACACCTCATCCATGTAAGCTAAGTAGCTCAGCCCATCCCTAAACATCCTCTGCTTCCAAAATACGAAATATCGGAAAAAGCAGTACATTGTCCCGGTTACAATTCAGAATAACGGGCGTTTGTCCCGGGTAGCAGCTGTCTCTGATCTCACCGGATCAGACAACGCAAAGACAACGCAAAGAAGCCTTGGCTTTCCCGCCAAAGCTTCTTTGTGTTTAACCGTGCGGCGCATCTATATAAACGGCGGCGGAAAAAGCTCTAGAAACTTTTCGCCGCCGGTCATACACATGATGCATTGTTCATTTGCCGCCCTGGCGCACCCGCCTGCCGCGGATGCTGCCCGGTTCTGCTGTCCTGTCCCTTTATGGTTCAGTATATTCCGCAGCTGTTCAAAACGTGCATACGGAATTACTGTGCCGGCGTCTCCGGCGAAGCGGCAGCTGATGGAGCCGCCTGGCTATCTGTTCCAGCCGGGCTCGGGGATACGGTGGCACCGCCGGAATTCTGCGGCGAAGTACGTGGCGCCGGCGTTCCCGAAGGCGATGCCTGCGGGGACGTCTTCGGAGCAGCAGACGGTTCCGCGGCCCGCTCTGTGCCGGCATGCTCATCCACGCGGTAGGCCTGCTCTTTCAGCGTTCCGCCGCTGTCGGTCACGTACTTGAGCTGTTTGCCGTCCGCGCTCCACTCAACGGATACCAGGGAGCCCTCCAGCGGAATCGACACTACCGCCGTTCCCGGGGTCCCGCCTCCGTCTGCACCCGCCGTATAGATGGTGAGCTGCTCGCCTTCTTTAACCGCCGTATATTTACCATCGGCCGAATCCCACTGCTCCACGGTCCGCAGTTCCATATAACTCATCATCGGGTCTTCCGAAGGCGCAATCAAGGCACGCTCCGGCGCGCCAGCCGCCGGGTCTCCGGACGGAGCCGCTTCAGGCGACGCCGGCATCGCATCCGCACTCTTCTTCAATGCCTCCGGCGGCTGCGATGCCGCTCCCGTACCCGAGCCGCCTTCAGGCGGCTTTTTCTTCACGTCGGTGCGCGGAGCCGGGCTGGCCGCCGGCGGTTTCTTCCGCGCGGCATCCTCCGAAGGCGCATCCGCTTCATCCGCCTTCCGGGCGTTGCCTTCCGGTGCAGCGCCCGCGTCCTGATCCGCCTGATCCGGCGAAGGGCTCGGCGGTACCGCTACGCTAACCGGGCTGTCGCCGGCCGGACCGCTGTTTGCGGCGTCCCCGGGCGCGGTGCTGTTCTCCGTCAGGCCGCTATCGGCCGCGCCGTCCGCGGCGCCATCAGAAGCCCCGCCGTCCAGCGCATTCGCATTCTGCTCGGCGTTTCCGCCCGCCGCGTTCTGGCCGCTCAGCGTTGTGCCGGTATTTGCGCTGCTGGACAAATGGTCCTCCACCTGGGCGTCCGGCATGTCTTCCGGCATATTCAGTATGGCGATGCCCAGCATAACCGCCGCCGCAACCGCGCCGATGCCCGTCCGCATCGCCATGGAAGATCCGCCGCGGCGGTTGGATCTCCGGCTCCGTCCGGGCATGGCGCCGGATTCCACGGCTGCTATCGGAGCAGGCTCCATCCGGGCCGGCTGCTCTTGAGCTTCCGCCTCCCGGTCCAGCGCTTCAAGACGGGGCAGAATTGAATCCACCAGGCTGAAAGGGGGCTGAACATCGGGCAGATTCTCCAGCTGCTCGGAAAGGGAGGCCAGACGCTCGAACAGATCCGCGCAGGCGGGGCAGGTTTCCAAATGACGAAACATGTCTTCCGTCTCCGCCGGACTGAGGTCATGATCCAGATAACGATGCATCCATTCCGTCACCTCCGTGCATTTCATCCCGTTACACCACCTTTCTGATATTCTTGGAGTCTGTTTTGAAGCTGTTGTCTCGCCCGGAACAAATAAGATTTCACCGTATTCAGCGGAAGATCCAGACAATCCGCAATTTCGTTGTAGGACAGGTCTTGAAGATACCGGAGAACGACCACCGTCCGGTGGTGTTCGGGCAGCTGGTCGATCGCCGACCGGATATCTTCCGCCAGGTAGCCGGACAGCACCTCTCGCTCCACATTTTGATGATTGTCCGTAAACACCATTTCATGCTCGTCGATGGAAACCGTCGGTTTGCTCCGCCGAAATTTGTCAATGCATATATTGGTCACGATCCGCTGCACCCAGGTTTTGAACTGAGCTTTTTCTTCGTACGAACCAATTTTGGTATAAATTCGAATGAGTGCCTCCTGGGAAGCGTCCAGCGCATCCTGTTCATTGTGTAAAATGTAATACGCCGTTTTGTATACGTTGCCTTCTATCTCTCGCAATAGGGTGATTAGAGCGTCGCGATCGCCCGATTGAGCGGCTCTGATGAGTCCCTGCTCCACCACGAAGGTTCCCCCTCTCTATGCAATCTTACTGACGTGCAAGACTGCCGAATTGTTGCATTCCAAATGTAGACTTTGCAGTAAAATAAGCATACCAAACTTTAGCATATACGTCTCGGTCCGTCCGAAGTTGCGTTTACCAGACCGTTTTGCCGCAAATCCTTCATAAGCATACAGGGGAACCCGTCTTGTTTCAAACTTGTATGGTGTCGATCTTTGTTACAAAAATGACATTTTTTCCGCATCCCGCACCTCTCCGGCGCACAGTTTATCAGCAGTCTGCAGGTTATGGCAGAGTTCTCCGGCCATATCGCGGCAAAAAAAGGCCGGCCTCTACCGGCCGACCCACTGGAGCAAGTGCCGCCCGGGAACCGGGCAGGCGTGAATTCATCTTCTACTATATAAAATAAAGAAGCGTTCCTTTCAGGCACACGCCTAAGCGCACACCGCTTTCGGACTTCTGTTCTTCGCCGAATTTCATAGTTCTGGCGAACTTCCTTCCATTCTTCCTTCTGCCGCTATGCTTACTTCAGGAGAACTTCCTTCCTTCGCCGCTATGCTGACTACTGGAGACTTCCTTCCTTCGCGCTTCCCTTACTTCTGGCGGATCTTCTTACTTCCGGCGAACTTCCTTACTTCTGGCGGACTTCCTTGCATTTTGCTACATACTGCGCGGCCAGCTCCGTAATCTTGTCATACCGGCCTTCCTTCGCCGGAGCGGTCAGGTTGCCGCCGATGCCTACCGCGATGCAACCGTTGTTGATCCACTTGTCGATATTGTTCAGATCAACGCCGCCGGTCGGCATGATGTTTACATGCGGCATTGGGCCTTTGACCGCCTTGACGAAGTCCGGTCCAAACGCGCTGCCCGGGAACAGCTTCAGCACATCCACGCCCAGCTTCAGCGCTTCCTTCATTTCGCCCAGAGTCATGCAGCCCGGCATGTAAGGAATGCAGTACAGGTTACACATCTTGGCTGTCTCTTCTTCAAAAGAAGGGCTCACCACAAACTCCGCTCCCGCCAAAATAGCGATACGGGCGGTCAGCGGGTCAAGCACGGTGCCGGCGCCAATGACAGCACGGTCGCCGTAGGTTTCCACCAGACGTTGGATCGCCTGATCGGCGCCAGGGGTCGTGAAGGTTACTTCGATATTGGTCAAGCCGCCTTCGATGCAGGCCTCGGACATTTTGACGGCATCATCGGCATTGTCGGCACGGATGACGGCGACAACGCCGAGATCGGCGATATTTTGCAGCACTTTGATCTTTTTCATAAATAAACTTCCTTTCCGGATTCAAAGGTTGGGTTAGATAGTTTAGTAAACTATTATCCTGAAGACGAATAAAACGTGGTTTCTCTACCCAAATAGTAATCACATTTCAGGGCCCAGTCAATGATTATTTCGCCTTTTACCGGCTTTTTCTCCCGCTTGTTCAACGAGATGAAACATTCGGTTATTGTACAAAACCGTTTTATGTGATAATTTCAAATTATCATCAATACTACAGGATGGGGACCGCCCGTTCCTGAGGAGGAATTATAAACCATGAGTTCACAATCCCTTGATGTCGTTACTTTCGGCGAACCGATGGCCATGTTTTATGCCAATGAACCCGGAGAGCTGCATGAAGCCGTCTCGTTTTCAAAAGCGCTGGCCGGAGCGGAAGCGAACGTTGCCACCGGTTTGTCCCGCCTGCAGCACCCGACCGGATATGTAACCAAGCTCGGCGATGACAGCTTTGGCAAGTTCATTGAAAACGCTTTGAAGAAAGAAAATATCGATACCCGGAGCATTTTCTTTTCCAGCGAACGCCGCACCGGCATGCTGCTGAAGTCCAAAGTGCTGGACGGCGATCCGAAGGTGGAATACAACCGCAAAAATTCCGCCGCTTCGACGCTTTCTCCCGCGGATTTCGACGAACCGTATTTCAGCTCTGCGCGGCATCTGCATGTAACCAGTATTTCCGCGGCGCTGTCGGACAGCTGCCTTGCTTTCTGCAAGCATGCTATGGCTTTTATGAAAAAAGCCGGTAAAACCGTATCCTTCGACCCCAACCTCCGCCCGGTGTTGTGGCCGGACACGGAAACGATGGTCCGCACCATCAACGAGCTGGCTGCAAGCTGCGACTGGTTCCTGCCGGGCATCGGTGAAGGCAAGATTTTGACCGGCTCCGACAAGCCGGAGGAAATCGCCGATTTCTATCTGAAGCTAGGCGTGTCGCTGGTCGTGATCAAACTGGGACCGGAAGGCGCGTATTACAAAACCCCTACGTCCGAAGGGTATGTGCAGGGCTTCAAAGTAAAAGAAGTTGTCGATACGGTTGGCGCGGGCGACGGGTTCGCCGTCGGCGTTATCAGCGCCATGCTGGAAGAGCTTCCGGTTGAAGAAGCGGTCCGGCGCGGCAACGCCATCGGCGCACTGGCCGTTATGTCTCCTGGAGACGCGGACGGCCTGCCTACGCGCGAAGAACTTGAGGCTTTTATGACTCAGGGATAATTAAGAGAACCGCCGCTGGTCCACATGGAGAAATACCCACTTTAAGCTGAGGCGTTTGACTTTGTAAAAATAAAGGCTTGGGTCCCGATGACCGATCGGGCCTAAGCCTTTTTTGCTGCCGCCAGAAACTACACTGTGAGCGGTTCTTGTCAGTTTCGGTTCTGGATTTCGCTATAAACCTTATACAAGAGCATGGCCGCCTCTGCCCGGTTGGCCCTTGCTTCGGGGTGAATCATCCCCTTGTGCCCTTGAATCCATCCCGCTTTCAGCATGGTATCAACCATTTCCGCAGCATAATCCGCTGTTTGATGAGCATCACGGTAATCCGCCATGCCGGACAGCGTGCCGGAGGCCGCTGGGATAGTGGCTCCTGAGGCAGTTAAAGCCCTGGCGGTCATGACGATCATCTCTTGTCTCGAAATTTCCCCTTCCGGCTCAAACCTTCCGTTTCCCCGACCGTTAACATTCTCCAGCTTGCCTGCCGTGCTTACAGCTTGGGAGTAATAGGCCACCGGCAGCACATTGTAAATCCGGTAGTGCTCTCATCCCCTTGCAGACCAAGCGCGAGCCAGAATCAGCACATAGTCGGCTCTGCTTACATGGGTGTCCGGAGCATAGGCGGTATCTGACAGGCCGTAGATCACGCCCTTGGCCGCAAGCACCTCTACCGCTTGTCTGGCCCAGTGGCCAGCTCTCACGTCGGCGAACGATTTACAGTCCATCACGACCGTGTAAGTACCGAATCGCCGGGAGGGGAAGACCATCGCACCTTTGGCAGCATCGTATTTCGCGCCGGGTACCAGCTCTGTTTTATTGCCGTCCAGCTTCTAGACGGTCAAATATTCAGCTTCGGACAAAATAGCATCCAACGATAAGGAATACTCACTTCCATCGGAACCGCCTGTAATTTATCTGTGACCCGATTTCCGCCAATCCTTAAATTGAGCACAACCGCAGGCCTACCCCCGCTTGCCAATGCAGATACCGGAGATACTGCGGACGCATCCAACGCTGCAATCCGGAGCACTGCCGTTTGCCCAAAAGACGTCTGCATTTTTGGCCATCCTCCAGCCGGAAGGACTACGGACGCGTTCGGAGTCGCAATTTCCACCGTTACTTGTTCCTGTTCGGACAGGAGAGCAAATGCAGGGAACGAAATCTCATAACCGGGAGCGTTCTCTGCGAAGCTTACTTTGAAACGGACATGCTTCTCTGCGTCCCCCTCCTTCACCGTCTCAGCCAGCGCCGCCTTCCACGTCTCCTCCGATATCAATACTTGTGCCGCAGGCGCACCTGGGGAATATTAAGGAACCGCGCTAAACTGTCCGGCTTCCGCCCGCCATTGGGTCAATGCGGGCGATCTTCCGGAGAGAGTGCTGCCGGGCAAGCTCCCCGGTACGGAGGAAACGCCGCCGCCCGGGGTCCCGCCATTACCCGGACCGCTTCCGTTCCCCGGATTGCCTCCGTTGCCCGGATTGCCTCCATTACCCGGATCGCCTCCGTTACCCGGATCGCCTCCATTGCCCGGATCGCCTCCGGGCGCAGCGGTTTCAACAATCCGAATAGACACCGCCGCATCTTGGCCCCGGTCAAAATCGAACGTAAGGCGGGTCGTTCCGACCGGCTACCGGAGCAGATAAGGAACACTGAACCGGTAAACGCTGTCTGTTACCGTGTAATTCGGTTCTGCAAGCTGCTCCTCCCCGTTATAAATCCCTTCCAGCCGATTGCCGTTCAGCTGCACTTCCACTTCTACAGGCTTGCTGTTCGCAGGATTTTTGTCAAACACTGCGGACACCGGGTTCACTGAGGAATCGGTGTCTTCCCCTTCGCCTGGAGCAGGGATGCTGCCTTCCCACTGGACATTGATCGTATACGTGCGGTAGTCCGTGCCGTCTGCCGAGGCGGTGGTCACGGCGATTTCGCTTACCGTACGATCCAGCTCAATCTTGTCCGATGCGGAACCGCTGGCGACAACACTGCCGTTCACCTGAATTTCCGTTCTCGGGGCGCCAGCAACGGGCCAGACTGTAAGCCCATATACGCTGTCCGGAACGCTTATACTGTAACGGTCCGTTTCATAGGAGAACTCGGGCGTCAGCAGCAGCTTCTCCCCGTTCCCTCCTGTAACTTCCAGGTTCTTCAGTGTAGAATCCAGCGCGGCGGGTGTCCGTATGACGATCACCTGCTCTGTCCGAGTCGTCATCCCGTCCTCTGCGATAACCGTTACCGGAATCGTATTTACGCCTTCGGCCAAGGACACTTCGGCAGGCTGGCCGCTGACAACGGACTCCCCGTTCACGGTAAGCGATGTAGCCTCGGGGCTGTTCGCTGTTGCCGTCAACTCGACTTTATCCATAAAATACGGAACTTCAAGCCGGTAACTGCCGTCCCCCTGTTTCACAAGCGGACCCAAGCTGGAGACCAGACCAGCCAGTCGGGCATCGTTACGGTCATAAGGAATGCCTTGATACAAGCGGAAGTTATCGATATACGCCGTTCCCGTGTTGGAGCTGTTGGCATAATACTCAATGCGCCCTATATCTTCAATTTTGTTGCGGAAAGGCGCTTGCTCAACCACTAGTACATCGTCGATGTACAAATCCTACCGGTCCGATCCGGTATTCATAATCAATTTAAGAGTATACCATTTCCCCAGCTCATATGGCATCAGATTAGTGGAGCTTGAGCTTTTATAGGCAATGATCTTGCCTTTGGAGAAGCCGATCGATACCCCTATATTTGTACTTGCCGTACCCTGGCTGCTGTATACGTAAGAGAGACTGAACCAGTTCGTATTTCCCGCGTTATCCAGTTTCATCACATCCGCGGTTAAGGTAATCACTCCCTTCAGCGCTGCTTTGGGGAATGTCTGGAACAACGAGGTGCTTCCGCTGTTTTTTGTACGCGTCAACTGAATGCTTTTCCCGTCCACACCCGGCAGTTCTGCCGCCTCAATAAGGCCTCCGTCCGGGGTCACTTCCCACGGGGATGACGGCGGATCTCCGGCAGCGAGGCCGTAAAAATCGCTGGAATGAACTAACTAACTGCGCTTCAGTTTCGACCACGTAAAGGTTCGGAGCGGTATTTTCCTGCCCGGGTTCTACATGAACGTTATCAGATTTGGCCGGACGGTATCCCGTCTTGTCTGCGGAAACGGTGTAATTCTCCCCGGCTTCGACGGCCGGGAAGCTGTACTCCCCGTTTGCGCCGCTGACCGTGGTGTGGACCATAGTCCCTTCCTGAGATAACACGACGTTAACTCCGGCGGCTGCCTCCAGATGCCCGTTGAACACTTTTCCTGAAAGCAAGCCCTCTGCCAAATTCGAGGCCAACTGAAAGTCTGTTGTCGTTACGTCACCCGCCTGAATGGTAAAAATTCCGCTTTCCGACTCTTCAAAACCGCTTTTGGCGGCTTTGAGATTCACCTGACTGCCTACAGCCGCAGCCTTAATCGTATAGTAACCCAGCTCGTCCGTAACCGCCTGCAATCCGCTTCCCAGGCTTTCCGCGACCACAGCGCCGCTGATTCCCTTACCGGACCGGTTCGTTACCCGGCCGGCCAGCGCCGCGGTGGACGTTGAATCGTCATAAAACTCTAAGGCTCCTGGATCGGTGCCCCCGTTGTAGGCAGCGCGTCCCGCAAAATCCTTGACCGGGTCCGATGCGGCATCAACAATCGTAAGCCCGCGGTTAATAAGCGGTGAATCCGCTTTTAACTTATAACCTTCCAGGCTGTGCAGCGCAGGACCTTCCGCCTGCGAGCCGGATGACCCTTTTCCCGGATCCTGCATCCGCGGTTCGCCGAGCAGCGGGTGCGGATCGCTTGCCGGGGCTTTAAGCGTACCGTCTACGGAGTAATAACTGTTGTTGTAGTATACAATGGTCGGACTCTCCGTAAGGGACCTGACAGGTCGGGTCGTATACAGAATATTGTTGCGGATGATGTAAGCTGCGCTTAGCGAGCTCCCGTAACCATAAACCATATAATCGCTGACATCATTGTAAATTGTATTGTTATAGACTTCGGCTACCGCCTTTTTATCCGAATGCAGATAGATGGGATATCGCTTGTTGCTCTCGAGAATGTTGTAGCGGATGATAGTGTCGCCGAAACTGAATTGGCAGATTAGAATACCGTCTCCGTTATCGTGAACATAATTGTATTGGACTAAAATACCGGTCGTTCCCTTGTCGGGATCTATACCATTGGAATCTGCTCCCCAGCCTTTTGAGCCGTATCAAACACTTCGTTATACTGGACGGTAACATCGTCAGCATAATACATTTCGATACCCGATGTTCCCGCGCGGTCAACCACGTTATGTTCCACCAGCGTCCCTCTGACACCAGTCAAATAAATGGCGTTGCAGCCAAAATCGGTATCTTTTTGCGTAATATAGTTGTTGCGGATGACAATCCCGGTGTGCGGAGTGAATTTGGGATCGGTTTCACTCTCGCGTCCCCCATCCTGTGGCGACAGTGCCATCTTCCGTACCCCCATTACCTGCATATTGCTTGAAAATAATGCCGCCGAACGAGGTGTTCGAAATGGTGGAATTTTCGATGACCACATCATGAAACACGGTGGCCCGCTGCGGTGCTTTCGGATCGTTAACGCCTGTGTCAAAAACAATGCCGCTCGTCTTTTTGGACCCGTCCCAGCCAGTCTTGAACCGGATGCCCGGTTCCGGTACCCCCGGCACCGTTCCGCTGATCCAGGCGATTCCCCCCCGAGACGTCATGCACATCGACGGACTGAATCCGGAAATACTCTAGCGTGCCCGCATCCCGTCCTGTAATATGGATTCCCCTGTAATCTCCAAGCGATTCGGCAAAGGTTCCTGTTACCGGCGTTTTGTTGGAGATATCCAGATTGCGAATTTCTCAATGCTGCTGGTTGTTTAGCGTAAGCGCATCGGCGTATTGTTCGTTCGTCCGGATCTGCGGCTTGCTTCCGCTGCCGTACTGGTCGATCTGAAGCGGATTCCCCGCCGTTCCGGAGCCCTGCGGCGCGAGCGTCTGGTCCTTCCATACCGCACCCGCCTTGAGCAGAATCCGGTCCCCGGGCTGAAAAACCGTGGCGTTTACCTTGGAAAGGGATTTCTATGGCTTCGACTCCTGCGTTCCCGTATTGCTGTCGCTTCCCGCTCTACTGTCGACATAATAATCCGTCCCCGATCCCGCAGCGCCGCTTGGTTCCGCTTGACCCGCTGTCGGAAATATTCCAAGCAGCAGCACTGCCGCCAGCAGCCCGGATAACCATGTCCTTCCTTTGCGACCATAGCCAAATTTCATGATGAACCTCCTCGTCTGATTTTAAAGAAAGCGTTACCAATAATACTGTCCCACTATAAGCAATAAACACGCTTCCGAATGATAGAGGATCGAATACGAATCTTTCACTTTAGAACAAAAACACCGCGGCCGTCTTGTACTTGCTGATTTTCACCCTAAGAATAACCGGATCGGCATGTTTCCGCTTTGTTCACCTCGATTAGATAACGGTTTCTACACAAAAAATCCCCTTCAAGCTCCACTCCTGCCGCATGATATCATGGAGCCTGCTGGAGTGTTTGCTTGAAGGAGACTTTTCCTGTCATGTCCTGCGGTTTACTTCGCTTCCGCGGCGTATTTCTCCGCGATCTTCATCAATTCTTCATACCCTTCTTCCGGGGTAGCCTGCCCGAATTGAAGCTTCTCCACTACAGACTTGTAGTCACTTTTAAAGTTGCCCCAACCCTGCGGATCGTTAATGAACTGCTGGGCGTCCTTCGTCACCTGATTCAGAAAATCGAGCGAGGTTTTATCCGCTTCGCTGAAAGTCGGGGTAAGCGCCTCTACCACTTTGCTGTTAACCGGCGTTCCCCGCGTCAGCCCCAGCGTCTTGCCCGCTTCTTCATTGTTTACGAACCAGTCGACAAATTTAACCGCTTCCGCCTGTTGGGCCGACTGGGCATTTACGCTCCAGAACATCCCCGGTTTCAGCCAGCCGCCGGCTTCCGTACTGTAAGGCATCGAAGCGTATGCGTATGTGTCCGGCTTTAACGCATCAATTGATCCAACCTGGTTCGAAAACAGATGCCGCGCCACAGCGTTTCCGTTGATTACGTTATCAAGCTGCGGATCCAGCTCTTTATCGGTTGTGGTCATATCCGGCGGTGTTAAGATTCCCTTCTCCCGCAGCTCGCCCATCATGGTCATAAAGCCGATCCAGGTATCTTTATCAATGCTGAGGTTTCCGTCATTATTGAAAATATAGCCTTTGCCCATGCTGTACTGATAAGCCGTATAGTCCACCAGGTCGCCGCTTTGATCGACGTACACATATTTGTCTTCACCAAGTTTGGCTTTGGCCGCTTCGCCAAAAGCGGCATAATCATCCCATGTCCAGCCGAATTTGGGAGCTTCGAGTTCAAGCTTGTCTACAACTGTTTTGTCATAGACCATGCCGAGAGCCGCTACCCCGAGCGGAATTGCGTATTGGATGCCGCCGACTTTACCGCTGTCCACAGTCGTCGCTTCAATACTCTCGACATTGACGTCCTTCAGATCGGCCAGCAGTCCCCGTCCGGCGTAATCATTCAGATATGCGGCATCCATTTGAATAATATCCGGAGCGTTTTTGGCCGAGAACTGGACGGCCAATTTGTCGAAATAGCCATCCCAGCCCGAGAACTGCGTCTGGAACGTTACATTTGGATTAAGCTCTTTATATTGCTCCATTGCTTTTAGGGTGGCATCATGCCGTGCCTGCGAACCCCACCAGGCGATGCTAAGCGTTACTTTGCCGGAACCGCTCTCTCCGCCGGCGTCCGGCTGTGAAGCCGTGGCTCCGCCTCCCGTCGAATTACCCGATGCGCTGTTGCCGTTTCCTCCGCAAGCGGCGGTGACGGTCATCAACATAATTAAAGCGATTGCAAGAAATTTTTTTTTGGTTCTGAATTGCATAAATGTGTTTCCCCCTTCTGTCAGCCCAGCCGACATTTTATAGCTTGATCGTACCACCCGCCCGGAATAGCGTATAGAAGAGTAATGAACAGAAAACTTTCAGTATCGACTACAAACGAGGCAACCTGATTTCAGACGGCACGGCCAACAAGACATTCAGCCTACCGGGGGACGTTTTATCAACTCGCTTGGACTGCAGCCGCAGTATTTTTTGAAAAGTGTGCTGAAATACGGCACATTCTGATAGCCCACCATCTCCGAAACCTCATAGATCAGATGGCTTCCTTCCATCAGCAGTGCTTTGGCTTTTTCGATCCGGACACGAATCACATAGTTGGTGAAGGTTTCGCCGGTAACCTTTTTGAAGAGCTGGTTCAAATAATTTTTGGAAATATACAGCTGCGAAGCGAGCTGCTCCAGCGTAATATCCTCTGAATAGTGCCGATGCACATAATCGATCATGAACTGGACTGCGGCGCGGTGCTTTTCATGAATGGCGGGAAGCCCGGACTTTCTCACGGAGCGGATGTGCGTGCCAAGCCAAACTTCAATTTTGGACATCTCATCCAGTTCGCTCAGCTCTCTAAGCGCCAGCCCCTCTTCCTCTATGACGCCGCCCATTCCGGCCATCAGCATGGCGTTATGAAGCAGCGTCCACAGCTCTGCGGCTAATACGCGGCAGACAAGCGGATCATCCGGAGTGCCTGGCCTCTGGCCGGCATAAAGCCGCATAAGACGCAGTACTTCCTCATCCTGTTCGTTTTTCAAGGCTTGAGTAATTTGCTGAACATAGTCCGTAATGGAACATCCGTCGTCTCCGTCCGCCCTTTTTCCCTGTCTAAGCAGCGCCTGCATCGCTTCATCTCCCGACACCTGAATTCCCCGCCAGTCCGCGCGCACTCCGCCCAGACCGTACCGGACTTCAAGGTCCAAATATTGCTTGGCATGGCTGACGATCAAAGCACCCAGACGTTCCGCATCACAAAAAATACGGGCATCATCCGACCTGTCTTCGGAGCGCATGACGACCGCGGCATGATTGCCGAATAACCAGACAAAAGAAGCCTCCGGCCATTCCTGGGTCAGAATCTCGGCGACGATATTCGACACCGCAAATTTGAACAGGTTCCAATCCGCTAGCGAAACACTCCGAATCCGCTCGGATGACAGCACTTCCGTTACCATCACATTATATTTTCCTTCTAATAAACTTACCGGGGGAGGGAATTCATCCTCTTGGGTCCCGCCCGTAAGCTTTGAAACAAGCCAGTCTTGAAGATTCGGCTCCCCCTTTTGTTCCCCGCTTTGCAGCCGGTTCAGGTAAGTTTCC
Organism: Paenibacillus nanchangensis; assembly: GCF_046543445.1. Lineage (NCBI taxonomy): Bacteria > Bacillati > Bacillota > Bacilli > Caryophanales > Paenibacillaceae > Paenibacillus > Paenibacillus nanchangensis. The sequence goes on along the minus strand of NZ_JBHOFD010000021.1, from coordinate 79,921 downwards.
TCCAGTTTCTCAATCGTCCCGGTCAAAACACTGCGAATTTCATCAACCGTGACCGGTTTCGTTAAATAGTCATCAACTCCAAGGCGGAGCGCCGTCCGCGCATACTCAAAATCGCTGTACCCACTCAAGATGACGAAACGTCCGGCAAAGCCTTTATTTTTCAACTGCTCGATCATTTGAATTCCATTCATGACAGGCATATAGATATCGGTCAACACGATGTCGGGGTTCACTTGCTCAATGAGGCGCAGCCCTTCTTCTCCATCGATCGCTTCTCCTGCAAATTCCGCGTCAAGCTGGTCCCACGGGATCGCTTTTCGCAGTCCCCTTACGACCTGAAAATCATCATCAATGATGACTACCTTCCACATACGGATTTCCCCTTTGAACTGTTGGTGTATTCAGAACTGGCAGATCAATGACCGCCTGAGTACCGCCGGCCGGCGAATTTTCCAGCTTGAATCCGTAAGCGCCGCCAAACAAGGCGGTGATCCGCTCCTGCACATTGCTCAGCCCGTATCCTCCTTTGGCGCTCCTGCGTTCTTTCCAGTCGGCCCGCAGCCGGCGCCCGTCATCCATAATCACAATTTTCAGCCGCTCGTTCTGTATGGAAGCGGAGAGGATCAGCGAAGCTTGACGTTTGCCATGAAAGCCGTGGATAAAGGCATTTTCCACAAAAGGCTGCAGGATAATTTTGGGCACATACAAGGCTAACGCCTCTTCCGGAATCCGGTAGCTGTACTCCAGCCGGTCTTCCCAGCGTATTTTTTGAAACTGTACATAATTGTCGATATGGGCCAGCTCTTCCGTCAGCGGAACCAGACTTCCCCCGCCCGAAAGCGATAACCGGAAAAATTGGCCCAGATGGGACAGCATCTTGCTGATCTCCGGCTGTGAGGCTTCTATCGCCATCCAGTTCACTTGGTCCAGAGAATTATATAAAAAATGGGGATTAATCATCATCTGCAGCGCTTTAATCTCCGCCGCGCGCTGATGCTCATACTGCTGCCTCAGACTCGCATACAGCTCTTCAATCCGGTCAATCAGCTTCTCATAGCCTTGGAACAGTCGCCCGAATTCATTGTTGTAATCGGTTGGAAGCGGGGTCCGCCTGCTTAAGGAAAAATTACTCATCGCTTTGAGCAGGAGTCCGATCGGCTTCACAAGCAGTCGGGAAAGGAACACAGCCAGCAGCAGGATCAGCACAATCGCGCCTATGCCTAGCAGGAGGATCACCTGGGTTTGCTTCAGGCTGCCCGCCGTGATCTGTTCCCAGGAGGTAATTTCCACCAGCGACCACTGCGAATCAAGCGAGGAGGACCAGACCAGGAACTCATCGCCGGTTTTTTTTGCACCATTGACCCGGCTCTCCAGCTGTGTCCGGATTTCCGCCTCATTTTGCACAAAAAAAGCGGTTTCACCTGTACTGGTGATCAGCTTGCCCGTCGCATCAAGCAGGGCGAGTGTGGATCTTCCATCTTCGGTAGCGATCAGGGACTGGAACGAAGGAACCGGCACATTAAACACAATGACCGCGGACGACCGGTTAAAGCGGTTATAGGCTTTACGCGCAAAACTGATCACCGATGTATCGCCTTTGTTGGTTTTGATCTTTCTTTCACTGAGCCAGGCATAGTCCGAATTGCGCAAATCTTCATACCACGTCTCCCGTTCCAACTGCCCAAGGGGCAGAAATTGAACGTATTCCTGCACGTTGTAGGTAGGCGTCAAATCGGAGTAAACATGAATGGAATGCAAAAGCGGCATGCTGTAGACATAGTTATTCAGCTGCGACCGGATGCTGGACTGGCCGCGCACCCGATCATACTGGCTGGCGTCCGGCAGATCCTCGTACAGCTCAATGAAGTTTTGAGCAGCCGTATTGGAGCTTTGTTCAATGTCTTCCAGCGCGGTATTCAGTTTCTTGTGCAGCTCGATCAGCAGCTTTTGCTGATAATAGGAAGTGTTTTCGGCGATTTCCCTAGATCCGTTAATATAGCTGAGGCCGACCACCACACTAACCAATATCGTCACAATCAGCGCGAAGCCGAAAAAGAAAACCACATCGATCCGAAGCGTTTTAAATGGATTGCCGCGCATGTTTTCCCTCCACCGGACAGGATCAATAGAAAAAAGAAAGCCGCGAGGACTTCGCAGCTTCCGGCACAAACTATGAAAATGAGTCAGCCCTTCAAAGCCCCTGCCGACATCCCTTCGACAAAATGCTTCTGCGCCAGGAAAAAGATCAGTACCGACGGTACGATCGACACCAGCGACATAGCCAGCATTTGCCCCCAAGGGACCGAGCCCTGTGAATCGATGAACAGCTTCAAGGCTAAATTGATAGTATAACGATCAACAGTATTAATATATAGCATTTGCCCAAAGAAGTCATCCCAGTTCCACAGGAAGCAATAGATCGCCACTGTGACAATCGCGGGCTTAACCATCGGTAACATAATCCGCCAATAAATGCTGAACCAGGAACAGCCGTCGATTTTGGCCGCTTCGTCCAGCTCCTTCGGTACTGACCGCATAAACTGCACCAGCAGGTAGATAAAAAACGGCCCCCCAATGCCGCCAGCGAATAGATGCGGGATATAGAACGGAAGATACGTGTTAACCCACTCCCATTTACTGAACATTACATATTGCGGAACGATGGTAACTTGAGTCGGCAGCATTAAGGTCACCAGCATGATAGCGAACCAGAACTTGCGCAGCGGAAAATCGAGCCTGGAGAAGGCAAATGCAACCAGACTGCAGGAAACGACGCTGGTAAGCAGAACGCCGCCGACAAGCAGAAAAGTATTCCCGTAAAAATGAGAGAAAGCGTAGTTTGGCACCGACACCCAGCCTTCGCTGAAATTGCTCCAATGCGGAACCTTGGGGAACAGGTTGGCCGAACTCATTTCCTCGTTTGTTTTAAGCGACGCGCCCAGCCACCAGAAGATCGGGTACATCATAATGAAACTGACGACCAGGAGGGAAAGATGGGTAAACAGTCCTTTGCTTGGGCTTGTAGTTTCCATTTTATTTCTTTCCTCCTTGCGATTCATAGAACACCCAGTACTTCGAGGTTCCGAACAATACGGCCGCAAACAATCCGATCAGCACCAGCAGGATCCAGGCCAGCGCCGATGCGTAGCCCATATGGAACTTGGTGAATGCTTCCTCATACAAATACATAACGTAGACGAAGGTGGATTTTACCGGACCGCCGTTGGTAATGACAAAAGCCTGCGTGAACATCTGGAACGTGTTGATCATGGACTGAATTGCGTTAAACATAATGATGGGAGACAGCATCGGCAGGGTGATCGAAAAAAATTGGCGGAACTTGCTGGCGCCGTCAACCGAAGATGCTTCGTACAGGTCCCCCGGGATTTGCTTTAACCCAGCCAGGAATATAATCATCGATGAACCAAACTGCCAGACCATCAACAAAATGAGTGTTCCCAGCGCATACTTTGGATCAGCGATCCAAGCCGGGCCTTTAATGCCGAAAACAGACAAAATGTCATTGATGAATCCGTTGCGGCTGAAAATGTTTTTCCACAAAATTGATACCGCGATGCTGGTACCGATCAGCGAAGGGAAATACACCATCGTGCGGTAAAACGAAATGCCTTTAATTTTGCGGTTCAACATCATTGCGACCCCAAGGGCGAACATCAGCCGGAGCGGTACGGTCAGAAGCACGAAGATGATCGTAATGCGCAGCGATGAAGGGAAGGTGGTGTCATTGGTGAAAATTTCCCTATAGTTGCTGAGCCCCACCCATTTGGGCGCCGTGAGCAGCGAATAATCGGTGAAGGAATAATACAGCGACATGACCATGGGACCCAGTGTCAACAGGAAAAAACCAACTAACCATGGGGACAAAAACAGGTAGCCGGCGAGCGGCGATTCCCAGCGCTTTTTGCTCTTCTTGAGCTTGGGGACGGATCTCCCGGTGCTGGCAGGGACTTGCTTCACAGCAGCGTTGTTCATAAAATTTACTCCTATCTTCCTACGGTTTGTGAACGTTTCCTTCATTATAGAGGCGCTGCATTGGAGCTTGAAGGAGGGGAATGAATCCTTTTCTTTCACTATCTATCAATCGTTCGAGGAATTCGGAATAACGAAAAAAAGCTCCGGTCCGACAGGAAATCGGTCCGAAGCTTTTTAAAATATGAATTCTGCTGTCGCTTTTCACTCCCTGCTTTGTGTGCCGCATCCTTACCGGCACAAGTGATTAACGCGCAATCCTCGGCGCTGCCACCGATTGCCCCCGCTGCAGCGTCGGCGGGAACCGGTACGTAATCGGAACGGAAGCCTCACGGTCCTCAATGCAGGACAGCATCAGGCGGGCCGCCTGGAGTCCCATTTCATGCGCAGGCTGCCGAATGGTGGTGATCACCGGGTTATAAATATGCGCAAATTCCGCATCGTCAATCCCGATGACCGACAGATCGCCAGGGATCGACACACCCGAACGGTTGGCGAATTTTAGCACTTCGGCGAGCGCGATGTCGTTCCCCGCGAGCAGCGCGGTTGGCGGCTCGGGCAGCGACAGCAGATGTTCGACGGCCGCCGCGGCTTCCTCCCGCGGAACGCCGCAGATGTACGCCTCCCGCAGCGGGAGGCCCGCCTCCTCTAGCGCTTTTTTATAGCCGCTGACCCGTTCTTTTCGCGGTGTAATCCGGTGTCCGTCCAGCGGCAGCGACAGCAGCGCAATTCGTTCATGACCATGGGAGACCAATTCATCCATCGCCAGCTTCACCGCCATTTCGTTGTCGAGCAGCAGACTTTGGGCGGTCACCCCATCCACCAGCCGGTCCAGTAACACAAGCGGATATTTGCTGGCTAGCAGCTCGTCATAGGCGGAAGCGTTGCTGCCTGTCGGAAAAATAATCAGCCCATCCACCTGCCGCGCGGTCAAAGTTTCGATATATTTTTCTTCCTTGGCCGGGTTCTCATCAGCGTTGCAGATCATCACCTGGATACCGCTCTGCTGCAGCTTACTCTCAATGGCACGTATGCATTGGATAGACAGCGTATAATCGATATTGGCAACGATAATCCCGACTATGTGGGTCCGGTTTTGCTTCAACCCGCGCGCCAACCCGTTCGGCCGGTAACCGAGCTCCTCAATTACCGCGGCGATTTTCGCCTTCGTCTGTTCGCTCATATATTGAAACCGCTGATTTAAATACTGGGATACCGTGCTTTTGGATACGCCCGCCTGCTTCGCCACGTCTTCAATAGTAGGTTTCTTCATCTCGTTATCCCCGTTCACAGTCACATTTCCCCACAGTATACCTCTATTTTAGTAAATTTTCTAGTATATCAACTAAACTCAAGCTGGATAGAAGTGAGGCTTTGCTTGCCTCTGCGGGAATGGAGCATAAATGAAAAGTAAAGCAAAAGAAGTGCAAGGATAAAAATTCTATAAATATGAATTTATTTACAATATACTAATTCTATCGTTTCCTAATTAAATCGGAGGTCGTTATGAGTAGATTTAGAAATTTATTAATGCTGTGTACGCTGGCAATATTGATGGTAACGGGAGTGGACAGTGCATTTGCTTCTCGTGAACATCCAAGTATTTATATTAATAATGAGAAGCTGGATATTTATGCCGGTGTTAGCACTCGCGGCACAACTCTAGTTCCTATGCGACCAATCTTTGAAGCCTATGGGATGACAGTAGAGTGGGACAATAACACCAAGTCTGTGACAGCTACAAAAGGAGAAACTACAATTAAGTTGACTCACAATTCACATGAAGCTTATCTAAATGATAAAGTGGTAAAATTGGACCAAGCTCCTTCACTAGAACCAACACGTAAAACTTTTTATGTGAATTTAAGATTTATATCTGAATCGCTTGGCGCAACAGTAGTTTGGAATAAAACCACCGATGATGCTGCAGTGAATATTACCTTCCCAAATTAAAAGATTACGCAAACGAGGGTGCTCTTTTAAGGAATGGCTGTAATTCTGTTGCAATGATAAAACCGGCTATTGCTATAATTCTAAGCAATAGCCGGTTTTACAGTTAATTGCAGCGCTGTATGCAACCCCCATTGCCGCTTTTTTACTTGCTCTAAACCACTGTCTTCCTTACCTGCTCTACCTTACTTTCTTTTTTACTTGCCCATCCTACTCTCTTCTCGGCGAATCCCGCCATTCCGCATCCACCGGCGGCAGCCCGCCGCCTAAAGTCAAGTAAATCCGGTCCACCCGAAGCTGGGATTTTCTCGCCAGAATAGAGAGGACATGCTCGCCCGCGGACAAGTCCATGTCCGACATAAAGCACCAGTAATAGACCTGCGCCGTGTTATACGTATGCAAATTTCCGCCATGCGGCTGTTCCGACAAAGGCCTCACGTGGCCGTCCAGCGCCAGATAACAGGAGTCGGACGCGCCGTTGTGATGTCTAAGCAGCATCCATAAGGAATAGGTGCCCGGAGTGCCGACTTCAAGCCGGTAATGCATTCCGGGAGCCTGATCCGGCGCCTCCCACAACCTTCCCGGCGGCGCAACATGCATGGCAAAACCCGTTCGTCCATTGGTCTCTGCCTGCAGATGGCTCCACATTAACCAGCTTCCGTCTTGGCTGGAGGAGAGGTAGGCGTTATTGGAGTTCTCCAGCGCATACTCTGCTTCAATTGCGAGGATTCCGTCTTGTTCCGCAAAACGGCCTGTGCCGAACTCCCGCAAAATATCCTTTGGCCCGGTGCTGTCCAGGAAAGCCGCGTAGCGCTGAGGTCCGAACGCCGTCTGCGGAACACTCATGCATTTGAGAAAGGTCTGGTCCTTAATATGATGGAACGCCTTGGTTACATAAAGAACATTTGGAGGCGGTACTTCCGCATCCTTTGTTTTGTACACTTCTTCGCCCAGCCGTTCCAGCTCCGTCCAGTCCACTCCGGGGCTTTCCAATCCATAGTCGGCGGCCGGTTTGCGGCTATGTCCGCTTGTGACGGGGCCTAAATACGTTTCCTTTCGTTCTCCCGTATACAAAACAAGCTTGGAGACGGTCACATAAGGATCAACCATGTTGAGCTGCAAATAATGCGCGCCTGCGGACAACTGCGGCAGAGCGACCAGGATTTTTTCGCCGTTATCGAAGACGCTCTCCTTCCACTGCCCCATCCACTCATCGCGGGTGTCTGATTCAACAAGAACCGGCGGTTCACCATCCACGCCGATCCCAAAGCGGATTTTGCCTGTGGAATTCAGTGTGAGGTTGCGGTAGACTTCCAGCGTACAGACTCCGGCTTTTTTCAGAAAAAAGTCATACTCCACACGCGGGTGACCCTGAAGTTTCCCATCCGCCGGATGCTGCTCCGGACTCCATGCCATGACGGCTGCCCCTTCATATCTTCCGATTCCGGGCACCGTAATCCAACCCGCCGCGGAATGCGTAATCGAGCGGTCAAACTCAGCGGCGGGCATGGCCACATATCCGTCCGACTCCACATATCCCGCAAAAGCTTCCGGCAAACGCACGGCCTCCTCCACCCTGACTGCAACTGGAATCGCCGTGCCGTTCCGGTGATCGTAAACCGTGATCCGGCACTGCTCCCCGCTATGCGCCTCGGGATCAGTCACAGCGACAAGGATCCGCTTTTCCGTCTGCAGCGTTCCTTCCGACTCTGAAAGCACAACCCAATCGGCTTCCGCCTCAATGGAGAATGGAAGGGTTCCTTCTCCCAGGTTTCCGAGCTCCAGCCACTTATGCCGCTGCCCATGGACAGAGAAGTTCAGCGACTCGTCCCCGTTCCAGAGCGTCACCTGGAGTCCGCTGCCTTCAATCCGCAATGCGGGTGTTCTGGCAGGATATAAAGCGGTCGGCGGGGGCGGAAAGCTCTCAGGCGTCAGCATGCCGTCCCACTTGCCGGCGCTCATCTTTTTGTTATAAAAATGCAGCATTTTACGTTTGCTGTCTGTCATTTTCAAGGAAAGCTCCGTGTACCGGTCGGCTGCCTGCATATTTCCGCGGTCGTAGGAAAGCCCGCTCCGGTCCGCATAATAATATTCGTGGTTGGTGTAGTAGGACGCATGGATTTTCATCAGGAACAGCTGAAAAAACGCATCGCGCTCTTCCAGCGGCAGCTGCTTCAGGATCGCATTTCCCCGCCGGAAAATATCCTCCAGCCGCATCAGCCGCCGTCCGGCTTCATCCCCAAAAACCGTCTGGGAAAAAACACCGGACTGCATATGCTCAATCTTACGCACATTGGTCACCTGGGCAAACGTTTCGTAAAGCTCCGCGGCTTCCGTCCCGTGATTGCCCGAAAAATTCGAGTTGATCCAGTGTTCTGTAAATTTAAACGCGTTTTTGGTGATGCCCGTTTCTTTGCCCACTTCCCAGCCGTACCGCAGAAAATATTCCATGTCCTGTTCAAGCGGCTTGAGTCCGCCAATGTTCAGAATCCATAGCTTCTGGATGCCGGACTCGTAGGATTTTTTCAGTTCGTTGCCGATGTGGGCCAAAGGGATCGAGTTGATAAACAGATAACTCATCCCCGTTCCCGGATGTGCCCAGTAAGAGCTGTGATAATAGAGTCCGTTCCCGCCGCTGCGGCTGCGTTCCGCTTCATTTGGGTAACGGCGCATATGCCCGAAGTTATCGTTTGCCCATACCAGAGTCAGATCGTCAGGCAGGTCGAGCCCGCGGTCATACAGCGTTAACACTTCTTTGTACGGGATAAAGGTTTTCAAGGCCTGCTGTGCCCGGGTCTCCCCCAGCACATCGCTAAGAATTTGGCTTTGGTCGTCCATCACCTGCTTCAGCAGGCGGACCTTTGCTTCCGTTTTTTCCTCATCTGTCAAAGTGGTGTCCTCATCAATTGCCTGGGTCTCAAAACCGCTGTCGTGGATTCCCCGCATGCCCATCGTATAACTCACTTCGAAATCCTTATGATGTTCGACGCTTTCCCGCCAATACTCCTTTAATATTTCCCGGTTGCGTCCTTCCATGGAGTAATCATACACGGCGTCCTTGTACCCTTTGGATTCGATCCAGGGCTGCCACTCGTTTTGGTTGCTGCGCAGCAGCATATCGCAATGGGAGGTACCGACCACAATGCCCATTTGTTCGGCCAGCTTTGCATTTTCCGGGTTGCCGTTAAAATAATTCACGTGCATGGCCGGCCAGATATAATTTGCCTTCAGCCGCAGCAGCAGCTCAAAGATATGCCGGTATGTAACCGGACCAATGGTGCCGTCCGGCGTATGCAGCCTGGCCCAGTCGTCCAGCTCCTCTTCGTCGTTAATAAAAATGCCCCGGTACGGAACGGAAGGCCAATCTGCCTTAACGAAGTCCTTCGGGATTTGAAAAAAGTCTTTTTTCCTCACGGGAACATCCGCCCAGTAATGCCAAGGAGAGACGCCGATTTTTTCGCATAAATCGTAAATGCCGTAGATCGTCCCGCGCCGGTCCGTTCCCAGAATATAAAGCACCTCATCCGCCGCTTGCAGAAGAAACGCTTCCCAGTGATAGGAGCCGTCTTCCTGCTTCAGCAAATCTACGGCTAATTGTTTGCGGTGGATTAACGCCTCATGGTGCTGGGCCGTGCCGATGACGATTCGGCATTGCTCGATTTCGGTAGACAAGGCTGCTGTACAGCCGGACACCGCATGAATGTCCTGCAGGAGATTGCCGGCCGCGATTTGAACCGCGCTGGTTTCTTGTTCCGATACATACACATAAATAATCTGATCTTTTTTGAATAATTCGAGCATGGGGATGATAGCCTCCTTTGTCTCCACTATAGAGAAAAAGAAGGCAATAATCTTTTATTATCTTGCCATTTCAGCTGTTTATTATATTATATTGCTATAAAATCTAGGAGGCCGCAGCGATGAGCAGTGCCGATTTGTATCTGACCGATCCTCTTTTCGCCATCGAATATGTACGGCACGATCCGGACCATCGGATGACGAAGTTTCATTATCACCAATCCTATGAACTATATTTCCTGGAGGAAGGGGCGCACCCGATGCTGATCCAGGATTCCATTCATGAGCTGGCCAGCTACGATGTGGCTTTATTTAAACCCCAGGTATTTCACAAAAGCCGCAGAAACCACTCGTGCGCCAGAACCTGCGTATATTTTACGGACCGGTTTTTGCGTCTTTATTTTACCGAGCGGTCCATCCGGTCTTTGCTCAGCTGCTTCGACCAGGACATTATTTCGGTAAGCCGGGATGCCTTCCCACGGGTCAAAAAACTGCTGCTGCGGCTGGAACAAGAACAGGTGAGCAATCCCGATAACCGGATTTTTATATATCTGGCTGAACTTCTGAACTTGTTGAATGAAAGCAAAGGAGCGCCCCGCCTGGAGCACAAGCCCTCCGCACATGCCAAATTCACGCCGATTCTGACGTACATCAACCAGAACTACAACCAGCTCGGCAGCATTGAGGAAATAGCAGACCAATTTAAACTCTCCAAATACTATTTGTGCCGGATTTTTAAAGAAGCGACTGGACTCACCTTGACGCAATACATCAACACCATTAAAATCCAGAACGCCTGTAATCTGCTCGTCAACTCGGATCTGTCCATCCTGGAGATCGGCACGGCCTGCGGGTTTAATTCATCCATGTATTTTTGCAAAACCTTTAAACAGGCCTTATCCGTCACACCAAGCGAATTCAGGAAAAATGCGCAGTAGAGAATCATGCCTTAGACTCCTGTCGTGTCCCGCTTCAGGTGTCGCAAGCTTCCGGCGGGCACGTCCTGTTCCAGGTACCTCAGGCTACTGGCGGGCATGTCCTGTTCCAGGTACCTCTGGCTTCCGGCCCGGTGCCCTTCCCCATTTACCTCAGTCTTTCCAGGCCCCCATGTGAACTCCAGCCCCCTTAATCCGCCGCTGTCCGCCTTTGTCTCCTTTACTGCTTCGAGACTGTCTTGGACCCGGTTAGCAGCTCAGGAAAGGACGGCTTCTGAAGTGCAGCAGTGTAAGAAGTCCCATTCCATCCATAATAGATGGCGCCTGAGTCCACCCGGTACGCTGTCAGCTTGCCGGCTGTGCCTGTGGATCTGTATAGTCCTGCGTTTTTTTGGTAACCGCCGTCTCCATCCGGAACGGACGATACATACACCATTTCCATCCGCTCACGGTTCACTCCGAATTCAAACAACGCTCCTCCGGCTGAGTGATAAGACACGATCATCTGCGGCTTCAAGACTTTGCCCACTGCCACAGCCTGAACGTTAAAAGCCCGCAGCTGCTCTTCCGAAGCCTGCGGCGCCCCGTTCAGCCTGGAAGACGTTGAGATCACCGCGTAAGAACCCGCTCCAACCGGATATAGCTATATGTAATATTACATTACATAAAAACGCTTAAACTACTTAAAAAAGAAACAAATTTTAAAAATTTTAAATTTTTATGTTATAGTTATTGACATTTACTATTGAGCTAATTATATTGACATTATAAGATTTCAACGACACAACAATGTGTCCTTGAAGGTGACAACAGATTGTTTCCACAGTGCTGTGGACGGATAATCTGCTGTACTGGATACCGGAGTGTTACTATCAATAATTATCAGTCAGTCACGATGGCGTGGCTGCAATGGCAATGGGGCCGATGAACTTAATCCGCAGATGTGCGGGTTCTGTCAGTCGGCCCTTTTTTGCCGGTTCATTTACTTAGGGTTATTCAAAGGAGGATGTCAGCGATGGAAGCAAAAGGGTTTCGTAAGGCAGGTCACGCCCCGAGTTTATTGTCAGCTTTTTTGTACTTTGATGTAAGCTTTATGATTTGGGTGCTGTGTGGAGCCCTGTCGCTCTATATCACCAAGGATTTCGGATTATCAGATACTCAAAAAGCGGCCATGGTCGCCATCCCCATCCTCGGCGGTTCGATTTTCCGCATCCCCATGGGCATCCTGGCTGACCGCATTGGCAGTAAAAAAGCAGGCCTGCTCGGGATGTTCCTCACCATCATCCCCCTCCTGTGGGGCTGGCTGGGAGGAACGAGCCTTCTGCAGATGCATATGATCGGATTCTTGCTCGGCTTTGCAGGGGCAAGCTTTGCCGTCTCCCTCTCCCTCGCCAGCCGCTGGTACCCACCGCAATATCAGGGACTCGCAATGGGCATTGCCGGAGCCGGGAACAGCGGAACGGCCCTGGCAACCTTTTTCGGGCCGCAGATCGCCCAGGCTTATGGCTGGCATAACGTATTTGGGATCGCCCTGATTCCCCTGGTCCTCGTTATGATTATTTTTGCCCTATTGGCTAAAGACGCTCCGAATGCCCCGACACCCAAGCCGCTTAAAAGCTATCTCAGCGTCTTCAAGCATGCCGATACCTGGTGGTTCTCGATGTTCTACGCCATTACCTTCGGCGGATTTGTGGGGTTCGCTAATTATGCGAGCATCTTCTTCTATGACGTATACGGCGACGGCGTCCATTCCGGGGGCCTGACCAAAGTCCAGGTAGGCTACCTGGTCACCATCACAGTTATCGCGGGCAGCTTCTTCCGGCCTTTAGGCGGCTGGATTGCGGACCGGATTGGCGGCATGCGCCTTCTGCTTGTTTTGTATGCTGTAGTTTCTGTATGTGCGTTCGCCATTGCATCGATGCCTGGTTCATTCCTCGTGATGCTGCTCTATACCAGCGTAATGATGGCTTGCCTCGGAATGGGCAACGGCTCGGTCTTCCAGATCATCCCCCAGCGCTTCTCCAGCGAAATCGGAGTCATTACCGGCATCGTCGGCGCAGCCGGAGGCCTTGGCGGATATCTGCTGCCGACTTACATTCTCGGTCCGCTGAAGCAATCCACCGGCTCACAGGTTACCGGATTTCTGGTGGTCGGCTCTATTGTGCTTCTGACAACCCTGATTTTCTATGCTGTAACCCGCTCGTGGAAAAAATCCTGGGCGAAGGCGGAATCCGGGGTCAATTTCTAACGAACTTATCCAGAAAACTTCGAGGCGGTGAACTCACATGACAACGGGCAAAGTGAAAAGTGTCTGTCCTTATTGCGGTGTTGGCTGCGGGATCATACTCGAAGTGTCGGGTAACCGCGTGGTCAAACTCACCGGAGATAAAGAGCATCCGGCAAATTTCGGCAGGCTATGCACCAAAGGCAGCACGGCGGCAGCCGCACTCACGGAATCCGGCCGGATGGAATATGCCTACAAACGCCAGGTACGCGGAGCCGAGCCTGAACGGGTGGGCATCGATGAAGCCATCCGTGATACCGCGCAGCGGCTGCGGGCCATTTTGGAGGAACACGGTCCGGACGCCCTGTCCGTGTATGTGTCAGGTCAAATGTCGCTGGAGGCCCAGTACCTGATCAACAAGCTGGCCAAGGGTTTCATCCGCACCCCGAATATTGAGTCTAATTCACGTCTATGCATGGCGGGCGCCGGGAACGGCTACAAGCTCTCCCTGGGTGCGGATGGACCTCCGGGTTCTTATCAGGATATGGATAAGACGGATTTATTCTTCGTCATCGGCGCCAATATGGCCGATTGTCATCCGATTCTGTTCCTACGGATGATGGACCGGGTGAAGGCAGGGGCCAAGCTGATTGTCGTGGACCCCCGGCGGACCGCAACAGCGGACAAAGCAGACCTTTTCATGCAGATCAGGCCCGGAACGGATCTTGCCCTACTGAATGGACTGCTGCATTTGCTTGTTAAAAACGGACACACAGACCCGGCCTTTATCGCCCGGTTCACCTCCGGCTTTGAGAGTATGGAGGCATTCCTGGAGGACTATCCGCCGGATAAAGTGTCCGAAATTACCGGCATCCCGGAAGCCGATATTCGGCAGGCTGCCGAGTGGATCGGCGGGGCGCCGGAGTGGATGTCCTGCTGGACCATGGGTCTTAACCAGAGCATTCACGGCACTTGGCACACGAATGCCATCTGCAACCTGCATCTCGCCACAGGCGCGATCTGCCGCCCGGGAAGCGGCCCCTTCTCGCTCACCGGTCAGCCCAATGCCATGGGCGGGCGGGAGATGGGCTACATGGGCCCGGGCCTGCCCGGGCAGCGCTCTCTGGTGTCTGAGGCTGACCGCAGCTTCATAGAGAAGCTGTGGAAAATTCCCCAAGGCACCCTTCGGACGGATGCCAGCGGCGGCACCATTTCCATGTTCGAGAGCATGAGTGCAGGTAGGATCAGAGCCTGCTGGATCATCTGCACCAATCCGGTGGCTACGGTTCCCAACCGCAAGAAAGTCATCGCTGCCCTTGAGGCGGCTGAACTGGTTATTACGCAGGACAGCTTCCTCGACACCGAGACTAACCGTTATGCGGATATCCTGCTGCCCGGGGCTCTGTGGGCAGAAGGCGAAGGTGTGATGATCAATTCCGAGCGCAATCTGACCCTGATGCAGCAAGCCGTCGAGCCGCCCGGAGAGGCCATGCCCGACTGGCAGGTGATTGCCAGGGTAGCAGCTGAAATGGGCTATGCCGAGGCATTTTCCTACTCATCTTCGGCAGAGGTCTATGCCGAAATCCAGCAGGCCTGGAATCCGAAGACCGGCTACGACCTGCGCGGAGCCACCTATGCACGGCTGCGGGAAACGCCTGTGCAGTGGCCCTCTGCGCCGGACCAGCCGAACGACCGGAACCCCATCCGGTACTTGAACCGTCAGGGCGGCACTGCTTTTAATGAGCCTGCTGATGGCAGCGTTCCAGATATCGTATTCCCGACAGACAGCGGAAAAGCTGTATTCTGGGCACGCCCGTATATGCCGCCTGCGGAAATACCGGACAGCGACTATCCTTTTGTGCTGAATTCCGGCCGCTTGCAGCATCAATGGCATACACTGACCAAGACCGGCAAAATTCCCAAGCTCAATAAGCTGAACCCGGGTCCATTTGTGGAGATCCACCCGGAAGATGCTGAGGCGCTTGGAATTAAAGACCGCCAGCCGGTAGAGCTTCGCTCGCGGCGGGGCCAGGCGGTGCTTCCGGCTGTCCTTTCCGACCGCGTGCACCCGGGTAACTGCTTTGCTCCCTTCCACTGGAATGATGTCTTTGGTGCCCAGCTAGCCGTCAATGACGTCACGAATGATGCCGTCGATCCCCTGTCCTTACAGCCTGAGCTGAAATTCTGTTCCGTATCGCTGGTCAAGGCTGCGGGCCAGTCGTCCGGGGAGCTGCAAGCACCGGAAATGGGCCAGAATCAGCCCGCACCGCCAGCCGCCGCTGGGAACGCCCATCTGAAGGAGGCCGTAACCATGAAGCAGCTTGATGCGCTTGCGGGCATATTTGGCCTTGAAGCCCCTACAGCCATGATCCTGGATAGCCATGAACAGGCTTATCTGTCCGGTTTCATCACAAGCCTGCGCACCGAGGCCGGCGGGTCAGCCTCCGGCGTCCCGGTTCTGCCGGCCACCGCACCGTTTGAACTGTCCACCCGCTACTTTGTGGACGGTCTGCTGGCGGGTATGTTCTCCCGCACTCCGCTTCCCGGAGCGGAATCCCATTCCGTGCAGGCAATGCCCTCGGGTCCGGTCTCTTCAGGGGCAACCCCCGAAGATGCTGAGGCAGCAGGAAAGCTTCCAGTGACCATCCTTTGGGCCTCGCAGACCGGAAATGCCGAAGGTGCAGCCATTGACTGCGCGAAGAAATTACAGCAGGCCGGTTACGACATACGGCTGATAAATATGAATCAATATTCTATAAGCGATCTGGCGAAAACCCGGTTTGTGCTGTTTATCGCCAGCACCTTTGGAGCCGGAGATCCTCCGGACAACGGAGAAAGCTTTTACCAGTCGCTCAAGGTAGAGAATGCTTCTCTACTGAAGGATCTGCGGTACGCCGTGCTCGCCTTCGGGGATTCTAACTATGATCTCTTTTGCGGCTTCGGAAAGAATCTGGATACCCGGCTGGAGGAGCTTGGCGCATCGAGGCTGCTGGACTGTGCCCATTGTGATACGGACTTTCAGGAACAGGCGGATGCATGGGCAAAGGATATCTCGGAACTGCTTCGCGGGTTCGCTGGCAGCCCGGAGCCTTCTGGATTAGCCGCAGCAAGCGGCATCTCTTCCGCTTCCCTTGCTGCCCTCGGCCCGGCTTCCCCGAACCCGGATCAACGCGGATATCACCAGAATCACCCAGTCCCGTCACGGCTCCTGTTCAAACAACATCTGAATAAGGCCGGATCTGAAAAAGAAACCCGCCACTACGCCTTCGACCTGAAGTCCGCAAGCGTGCAGTTCGAAGCAGGTGATGCGCTCGGGGTATGGCCCGTCAATTGTCCCGGCCTGGTTAATGATCTGCTGCACACCTTGGGCATTGAGCCTTGTGCTCCGGTAATGGTTGCAGGCCGGGGAGAACTGCCGGTCAACGAAGCGCTGCTCCGTCATTTTGAGATTGCCCGTATTACTCCGAAGATGCTCCGGTTCATCCGGGACCAGACACAGAACAGGCAGCTAATCAAGCTCCTTCAAAGCGAAAACGAGACGGAGCTGAAGCAATGGCTCTGGGGGCGCCAGCTCATTGATGTTCTGGAGGAATTTCCGGTTACCCTCAGCGCTCAGGAGTTTCTGGAACAGCTCAAGCCTTTGCAGCCCCGCCTGTATTCCATTTCGTCCAGTCCGAAAGCCCACCCGGACGAGGTTCATATTACAGTGTCTACTGTACGCTACGAGAATAACGGCAACGCCCGCAAAGGAGTATGCTCCACTTTCCTCGCGGACCTCGCTACAGAGGATAAAGAGATTCCAATTTTCATTCAAAGGAATGCCCATTTCCGGCCACCGGCTAATCCCGATGCCTCGATGATTATGGTTGGACCGGGCACAGGCATCGCCCCGTTCCGCGGCTTCCTGCAGGAGCGCAAAGCATCCGGTGCCAAAGGAAAAAACTGGCTGATCTTCGGCGAACAGCGGGAGGACAGTGATTTTTATTTCCGCGGGGAGCTTGAAGCATTGCGGGGGGAAGGCTTCCTGCAGCGGCTGGATACGGCCTTTTCCCGGGATCAGGCGAAGAAAATCTATGTGCAGCACCGCATCCTGGAGCATGGAGCGGAAATCTGGGCCTGGCTTCAGGAAGGCGCCCATTTCTATGTGTGCGGAGACGCCCGGCAAATGGCCAAAGAAGTGGATGCGGCGCTGAAGAAAGTGATCCGGCAGCATGGCGGCATGACTGAGGATGAGGCCAATGATTATGTAAAAGAAATGTCATTAACCAAGCGGTATGCCCGGGATGTCTATTGAAGCAGCAATTGCGGGCATGAATCGGCCAGCGCGGTTTAGCGATGAAGCACATCGATGCTTAAAATCTTCCGGCAACGATCACCCTACAGATTAGCGTCCTTGCGGGCTCGTTAATCACAGGAGGCGATCCCCAAATGACAAAACAGGATAATCCGGCGGATAACGTTGAGCATTTACGACAGAGCATTTACAACAGAGCATTCAGCTTCATGCAGAAACTGCATGAAGCTGAAGACTATTTAAACGAATTCTCTTCTGAGATCAGCAGTAAAGTACGTGAACAAATCGAAGCACAAAACGAACGCTGACACCTATTTTAATATTGTTTATGAGTTTAAGTGCCTATAGAGTTATTTCAAAAAAAATCTAGCATCGAAAAAGCACTAACACATCATTTAAATTTAAATGCGGCACACGCAGCAGAGCCGAAATCTCCTGGGCCATCATGCCGTACCGGATTTCGAGCAGCAGCGTTTCCCTGTAATGAACGGGCAGCCGTATTACGACTGCCCAGATTGCGTTGGTGTATTGTTTGTCCGTAGCCTCCGCTTCAGCGGAGGGTTAACTTCCATGGGGAATATCGTTTCCCTGAAACAGCCGCTTCCACTTTGCGTTTTTTTTGCTCCAGCTGTATACCGTATTTCTCGTTATTCTCAAAAGCCAGGTCTTAGCGGAAGACTGCCCCCGGAACGTATCGCCATACCGGTACGCCATCAGGAACACCTCTTGGCTGATATCATCTGCCTGCTCCCGGCTGCTTGTCAAAAAATAGGCTAATTCCATACATCATTTCCGTACTCCTCCATCCATTCCCGAAGCGCCGCTTCGGGTGCGGAGCGCATCTGCTGCAGGTTCTCGCTCTCCACAATATCTCTCACCTCTATTAGAAATAGACTCCAGTGAGGGGGGAAAGGTTCCTGGATACCCGTTTCTTAAATCCGTGTCCTAGATTCTCACTATTTACACCTAAGTTGAGGTTATGTCCCTATGACCCCAAACCTGCTTACCTCTATGAATACAATCCAAAATCCTGCTACACCCTACCGCCCCAGCCTATACCGCACCCGAATCACGCCCTCCTCCACCTCCAGCTGAATCTCCCCCTGCAAGTCTGTCCGGAAAACCTGTGTTTTCTCCGCCTCCAGCCGCTCCAGCACGCCGGGATTCGGGTGCCCATACGTATTGTTCAGTCCTGCCGAAATTACCGCTGCGGCCGGATGCCAGTAGGACAACCAAGGTGCAGTGCTTGACGTTTTGCTGCCATGGTGCGCCACCTTCAGCACATCCACCAGATGCTCACGCGCCGCCGCAGCACCTGGCTGCCCCTTACCGGAACCGGCAATCTCCGGCTTCATTCCTCCGGCAGACGGATGTCCTTTAACAGCCAAGCTGTCCAGCAGTTCAGACTCCGCCCGTTCCTCCATATCTCCCGTGAACAAAAAATTGCGCCCTTCCATCTCCAGCCGGAATACCACAGATGCGTCATTTTGTTCTTTTACCACCGGCAGAGACGTTAGCGGTGCCGGTGCGGCTTCCCTCGCCAGCGGGTACATAAACCGCAGCGTCGTCCCTGGATCGGGCGACCAGTTCATCCCCGCATACGCGCCGTACAGCCGGACATTCCGGCTTAGCGCCGTACGCATCAGCTTGGAGTAGTCGTCCCCCGATGCCATCGTTCCGTTAAAAATCAGCGAAGTCACCGGAATCTGCTCCAGCACCGCTTGCAGCCCGCCCGCATGGTCCCGGTCCCCGTGCGTGAGGATGACCGCGTCCAGCCGCTGAATCCCCCGTTTTTTCAGTAGCGGTACCAAAAGCTTGCGGCCGACTTCATAAGGATCCCTGCGCTGCCGCCAGGCTTCTTTGTTCCCGAACTGCTGCGTGCCGCCTCCGTCCACGAGCAGCCTGGCACCGCCTGGTGTCGTAATTAGAATGCTGTCCCCTTGCCCCACATCAAGAAAAGACAACCGCCCCCCATCCGGCACCGCCTCCGGGCGGTATGCATGGTATAGATGAACCATCAGCAGGGCGCACAGCAACGGAGAGATGATGCGCAGCTTAAGGGGAACAGTCACTTTAAGCGCTCTATTTTTCCGCCACAATGCGAATCCTTCCCGTCGGCCGCTCGGGCCTACGGCATGCGCTTGAGGCACAAGCGGCACGGTCTCGTCTGGACCATATACCGGCTGGGACCTAGCATCTTTTACACTGACCACAGCGGCAAGGATACCGTACAGCAGCAGATAATAGACACCGATCCACAGCGGAGAAGGAGAACGCCAGATGGTGACGCCGTGCCCCCAATCGTTCATCCATTGAATCAACGTGTAAGTCGCGTTATTGATAACTTCCGTTCCCTGTGCCAGCAGATAGCCGCCTTTTTCCCAAAAACTGAACACCAGCAGTGCACCAGTTCCAAGCGGCAGCACGATAAACGTAATGAGCGGAACAAGCACGAGATTTGCTGGAAACGACAGCAACGAAAACTGATTGAAATAATAGATCGTCAGCGGAAAAGAGGCCAGCTGCGCCGCCAAAGTCACCACGGCCGCCCCGCGGATCCGGCGGGGAAGCCGGGTGAACAGCCGGTCCATCGGCGGCACAAACACCATCAGTCCGGCCGTCACCAGATACGACAGCTGAAAGCTCACATCCAGCAGATAATAGGGATTCCACAGCAGCATAAGCAGCGCCGAACCGCTCAGCAGATTTAAGCCGTCCTTGAGAAGCCCGGACCTGGCGGCGTACAACCCGATCATGCTCATCAGCCCTGCACGGATCACGGAAGGACCGGCTCCCGAGAGCAGCACATAGCCGGGGACGAGCAGAAGCGTCAGCAGCAGCCCGGTCTCCCGGGTCAGCCGAAGCCTCGAGAAGAGGAACAGCATCGCCCCAACAAATATCGCCACATGCATACCCGATATCGCCAAAATATGTGTCAAACCCAGCCGGGAATAATCCTCATAAGTTTGAGGATCAAGCGCGTCGCCGATTCCGATAATCAGCCCCTTCATATAACCGGCATGCGGCTCCTCAAATAACCGGTCCAGCGCACCGGCCAGTCCCGCCCGTGCTCCATCTGCCAAACGCAGAAGTCCCGTCGGACCGAAGCCGGAAAAAGGCTCCGCTACAGCGGTGGAGGCACCCTCCGCTTTTAGCAGCCAATGAATGCGGTGATGGTACAGATACCTCCGATAGTCGAACCCGCCGAAGTTCCGGGCTTCCCCCGGCCGCTCCAGCGTTCCCGGCATGGTAAGCCGGTCGCCGCGCTTCCAGCCTGCAGCCGTTTCGATTTCTTGCTCCGCTGCTAGCTTCAGCTGAACGGCCAGCTTCTCGCCCGCAGCAGCATGCTGCGTATCCCGCTTCCTTTCTGCATGGTGTGCCGGTCCGCCCGGAGTTGAAATGGTCTGCAGCTTCAGCGTGAAGCTTACCCGGTCACCATCCCGCTCCACTACAGAATCGATCGTCCCGCTCACTTTCACCGGTTTGCTCTCGGCAGCTTCCGCGGAACACTCAAGCGCCTTCGGAACGGACGTCACATTCGCCGCGTCGTTCCAGTCCCAGTAGACTGCGGAAACAATCAGCGTTATGCAGAGCATTGCCCCTTCCTTCCAGTGAATCCGTTTGGCGGCGGCCCATGCGGCTACCAGCAGAATGACACCAGCCAGGAGCAGGACAAGCGGTCCCCCGGAGCGCTGATATCCCGCGGCGCTTCCGGCAACCCAGGCTGCGGCGCAGCCGAGCAGCGGCCTCATTTTTTTCATGTTATTTCTCCTCTCCATGGCATAAAAAAAGAACCTCCGCATTCACCCTTACCGGGCGCACACAAAGGTTCTTCCCTCGTACACTTGGATTGCTCTTCATCTCTGTTTACTGGTTGCATGCATGCTTACTGCTTATGCGCATGCTTACTGCTTATGCGCATACTTACTACTTAGTACAGCTAAATGCTTACTAGCCCCTACTTAATCCTAACCTGCTTGCCGCCTCATGCACCTAATCCGTAATCGCCAGCACCGTCTCTTTTGGCGGTTCATACGTTTCCAGCCGGCGGAACACGATGCCCTTTTGTTCCATCATCAAACGGACTTTCCCCGTGTCTTTTGGATAGGGCCGAAAAAACACAATTTCCACAATGCCGCTGTTCGCCAGCATATTGGCGCAGGTCCAGCACGGCTCGTCCGTGACGTACACCGTGCTTCCTTCGCGGTCCACCCGGTCTGTAAACAGCAGCAGATTCTGCTCTGCATGGATGGTGCGGATGCAGCGCTGCTTTTTAACCATAGTCTGGGCGCCGTCAATTTCGGCAACCTCGAACTGCTCGGCGACCATGCATCCGGCTTCGGAGCAGTCCGGCAGCCCCATCGGTGCGCCGTTGTAGGCGGTGCCCAGCAGTTTTTTGCCCTGTACCAGCACCGCCCCCACATGCCTGCGCGGACAGCGCGAGCGGGTGGAAACCATGAAGGCGATATCCATAAAGTAGGTGTCCCAATCTTTGCGGTATGCGGCATCCATCGAATGTATCCCCATCTTCTTATTGTAATGGTCGGGGCCCCTTGGAGCAGGCCTCCGCCGGACCCGCCGACAGGCCGGGGCCGGAATTTGATTCTTATTGTAGCACACACCCGCAAAAAACCGCCAGAAAGGAGGTCACAGCCTCCTGCTTGTTCCCATTCAGGCCCTCAATAAACCGCATAAGGCCGCAGCTTCTCCAGCATTTTTGGCCCAATGCCCTTGACCTCCTCCAGCGCTTCAAGGCTCGGGAACGGGCCGTTCCGCTGGCGGTATTCCGCGATTGCCTGTGCCTTTTTGTCCCCGATTCCCGGAAGCCCGGTAAGCTCCGTTACCGAAGCTGTATTGATGTTGATCTTGGCGGAGCCGTCAGGCGCAGTTGCTTGGACTTGCGAAGACGCGGATTGATCCGCGCCCGCTCCCAAGCCTCCGACACTACCTCCAGCTGGTGCGGCATTTCCCTGTGCATACGCTGACGTGTTGTTATCCGCAGCTTTAGTGCCGGACAATCCGTTCGTTTCCACTGGCGTTCCGCCTGTGCCCTGGGTTCCGGCGGTAATCGTATTGGCTGTCTGACCGTCCGCAGGCTTACTAGCCGCCGTCCCTTGCCCCGCAGCCACAAGCGTCCCGTCCGTCTTGCCTCCCAGTTTCTCATCGGCTCCGCCCTTCTCCGCCGCGGCACCGCCCTTTTCTTGCCCCGCCGATGCCCCGGCGTCCTTGCTGCCGTGCTCCGCCGGCTTCCCGCCGTTTTCCGGCGCAGTACCGGCTTTTGCCGTGTCCGTATCCCGGCCGTCAACCGTTCCCTCGCCGCTCGCCGGGCCTCCGCCGCCCACCGCCTGCTCCATCTGCGCATTCAGCGGCTGCCAGGTGTCAATCTCTGCCGCTCCCCCGCCGGAAGACAGCAGCAGCCCTCCACCAAGCAGTGCTAGTACCGCCGCTGATAGAAGCGAGGTTTTATTCATCAGCCGCGTCCTCCATGCCGGCTATTCCCATATGTCCGTTGCCTTCGTGCGACAGCTCCCATGTCCGCAGCTCGTACCGGGAGATTCCGTTTGTAACATACGGATCCCTCAGGGCGATGGCCTCTGCTGCCTCGCGCGACTCGGCACGAATGATGACCATGCCTCCGGCATAGTCCGAGAAAGGACCGCTCAACACCAGCTGCCCCGCCCGTTCCAGTTCCTGCAGATAACGGACGTGCGCACGGATGACATTCAGATCCGGCTTGTTCTCACGGTGCAGCATAATTACATAACGGATATCCTCAGGTTTTACTTCGTACATTAGTTTTCACGCCTCTCTCCGGGCCGGCTTGGCCCAATTCGTCAATTTTCCGCTTTTTCGCGAACATCCGGCATGAGGCCAAGACGGCGCGGCATAGAATGAGGAAGAGCGTTATCCATCCCTTGCATAATTATTTAAAGAAAGGAGGGAGCTTCCTCTGATGAAAGTAGGATTTATAGGAACCGGCAGTATGGGCAGCCTGCTGATCGACGCATTTATCGCTTCCGGAGCCCTAGCCTCCACGGACGTGCTGGCCAGCAACCGGACTCCCGGTAAGCTTACGCTGCTGGCAAACCGTCACCCTGGGATCACACTGTGTTCCAGCAACGCGGAGACGGCTGAACGAAGCGATGTGCTGTTTCTCTGTGTCAAACCGCTTGAATTCAGGACACTTGTTGATGAGATCGGCGGCTGTCTCCAGCCGGAGCAGATTGTCGTGTCCATCACCAGCCCCGTCCAGCTGCGGCATCTGGAGGCCTGTCTCCCGAGCAAAATCGCCAAGGTCATTCCCAGTATCACCCACCGTGTGTTCAGCGGGACCTCACTCTGCGTATTCGGCAGCAGATTAAAAAAGAAAGACAGGCTGCTGCTGCTGCAGCTCCTGTCTTTTCTGGGTGTCCCTGTTGAAATTGATGAAGCACACACACGTATCGCCTCGGATTTCTCCAGCTGCGGTCCTGCGTTCCTCAGTTACTTTGTGGAGCGCTGGATTCAGGCCGCGGTGGAAACCACCGGCGTTGACGAGGCGCTTGCCAGCCGGCTTGCGGGGGAAATGCTGCTTGGCACCGGCCGTCTGCTTTCCGAAGGAATCTTTACCCCGGCCGAACTTCAGCATCGCGTCGCTGTTCCGGGCGGCATTACCGCGGAAGCCTTGGAGCATTTGCGGCGCAGCCTGGAGGGCGTATTCGAGCGCCTGATTGACACAACGCACGGCAAGTATGACGAAGATGTCGCACGGCTGGAGGAGCTCTTCGGCAGAAGCGGTGTTCCGGCCCCGCCGCGGGAGCGTTAGCTCCCTGCCTGAACGGGGCTGCAATCGCGGAGCCTCACACTGCAGAGCCTTCAGCACAGGGCCTTCCCGCGGCGCACGTGCGCCGCGGGGCTTGCCTTACGCGCAGCTTTCATCCTCACCGGTTAGCCTGCTACGATATTCACCAGTTTGCCGGGAACCGCAATAATTTTGCGAACGGTTTTGCCTTCCAGCGCCTGCGCCACGTTTGGCAGGGCCAGCGCATGAGCTTCCATGTCCTCACGGCTCATCTCCTGCGGGATCGTCGCACGCTGTACGATTTTACCGTTGATCTGAACGACGATTTCAACTTCCGCGTCCACCGTCCATTTTTCATCGTAGACCGGCCACGCCACATAAGTGATGCTTTCCTTATGGCCCAGAAGCTCCCAGAGTTCTTCGGTGATATGCGGCGCAAGCGGCGACAGCATCTGAACGAAATTCTCCATCGCTCCGCGCGGAAGAACATCCTGTTTGTAGGCATCGTTCACAAAAATCATCAGCTGGCTGATAGCCGTATTAAAGCGGAGATGCTCGAAGTCCTCCGTCACTTTCTTGACCGTTTTATGCCAGGTGCGCATAAACTCGTCGGAACCGGCCTCATCCGAAATTTTGCTGCTGAGTGTACCCTCTTCGCTTACGAACAAGCGCCATACACGGGAGAGGAACCGGTGTATCCCTTCTACCCCGCTTGTATTCCACGGCTTCGTAGCTTCAAGCGGTCCCATAAACATTTCATACACACGCAGGGTGTCCGCACCATATTCCCCGACAATTTCGTCCGGGTTAATGACGTTGCCGCGCGATTTGCTCATTTTCTCGTTGTTTGTGCCAAGGATCATGCCCTGGTTGACCAGCTTGTGGAACGGCTCCTTGGTGTCTACTACACCGATATCGTACAGCACCTTATGCCAAAAACGGGCGTACAGCAGGTGAAGCACCGCATGCTCCGCGCCGCCGATGTACAGATCAACCGGCAGCCACTCTTTTTGCTTCTCCGGCGAACAAAGCTCCTTGTCGTTGCGCGGATCGATATAACGCAGGTAATACCAGCAGCTTCCTGCCCACTGCGGCATCGTATTTGTTTCGCGGCGGGCTTTCATGCCCGTCTCGGGATCTATGGTGTTCACCCAATCCGTGACGTTGGCCAGCGGCGATTCTCCGGTTCCCGACGGTTTGATTTGATCGACGTCAGGGAGCAGCAGCGGCAGCTGGTCTTCCGGCACCGGCTTCATCGTGCCGTCTTCCAGATGCAGAATCGGGATTGGCTCGCCCCAATACCGCTGACGGCTGAACAGCCAGTCGCGCAGCCGGTAAGTGACTTTGCCTTCTCCGCAGCCCTTCTCCTCCAGCCAGGTTATCATCGCCGCGATCGCTTCCTCGTTGGACTTGCCGTTCAGGAAGTCCGAGTTCACATGCGGTCCGTCGCCGGCATATGCCTCTTTCGTCATATCGCCGCCTTGGACAACCTCAATGATATTAAGCCCAAACTGCTTGGCGAACTCCCAGTCCCGCGTATCGTGGCCCGGCACGGCCATGATGGCGCCCGTACCGTAACCGGCAAGCACATAGTCGGCGATCCAGATTGGCAGCTTCGCGCCGTTAACCGGGTTCACAGCATAAGCGCCCGTAAATACGCCGGTTTTTTCCTTGGCCAGGTCGGTGCGTTCCAGGTCGCTCTTGCGGGCAGCTTTCTCTTGATACCCCTGCACCTCAGCCCGCTGCGCCTCGGTTGTGATCCGCTCCACCAGCTCATGCTCTGGCGCAAGCACGCAGTAGCTTGCTCCAAACAGCGTGTCAGGACGGGTCGTAAACACCTTCAGCGACGCATCGGTTCCTTCGACGGCAAACGTAACTTCCGCGCCGGTCGATTTGCCGATCCAGTTGCGCTGCATATCCTTGATGCTTTCCGACCAATCCAGTTCTTCCAGGTCCTCCAAGAGGCGCTCGGCGTATTCCGTAATCTTCAGCACCCACTGGCGCATCGGTTTGCGGATGACCGGATGGCCGCCGCGCTCGCTTTTGCCGTCGATGACTTCCTCGTTCGCCAGCACTGTGCCAAGCGCCGGACACCAGTTAACCGGCACCTCGGCGACATAAGCCAGACCGCGTTTGTACAGCTGGATAAAAATCCACTGCGTCCACTTATAATACTCGGGATCCGTTGTGCTGATCTCACGGTCCCAGTCGTAGGAGAAACCAAGCGACTTCACCTGGCGGCGGAAATTGTCGATGTTCTTGAACGTAATATCACGCGGGTGCTGCCCTGTATCGAGCGCATGCTGCTCCGCCGGCAGTCCAAAAGCATCCCAGCCCATTGGATGCAGAACGTTATAACCGCGCATCCGCTTGTAACGGGAGACAATATCCGTTGCCGTGTAGCCTTCCGGATGGCCGACATGCAGTCCGGCGCCCGACGGATACGGGAACATATCCAGCGCGTAGAACTTCGGTCTGCCCGGCTCCTCTCCTGTTTTAAAAGTCTTGTTCTCTTCCCAATACCGCTGCCATTTCGGCTCCAGCTTCGTCGGCTGATAGCCCGCGGCTGCTTTGTTGTCACTCATACGTATGCTCCTCCTTGGTCTGTCGCCCGGGGCAGGTCCTTTCGCCTGATGTCGAAATCCCGGGAAGCTAACGCGAACGCTGTCCCCAATCTTACGGCCGAAAGTCCTCCTTGCGCCCGGGTATCAAAAAAACCTCCCATCCCCAGCGTATAACCGCTAGGGACGAGAGGTTCAATTCCCGTGGTACCACCCTAGTTAGCGCAGGACATGCTTTGCCCTGACCGCTCCCTTTGCACCCTTTAACGGGGGTGAGGCGCCGGTCTTCCCCAAATCTGCAGCATTTTACGCAAATGCGCCGAGATTGGCTGATCCCGCTGCTCCGAGGCGAGTTCATTCCGCTTCCGCCAACCGGCTCGCACCAACACACCGGCTCTCTGCATGGCTTCTGACAAAATTACTGCTCCTCATCAACGCTGACACTTGTTCAATTCCACCATATTATAACCAATCGCCGAGGCCGCAGTCAATCATGCCATGCATTCAAACTGCCTCAAACCGTCTTTCTATGCATGTAATACGACAAAAAATGCTGCAGCACGACTTTTCCGGCGGCAAACACCGGTACAGCAAGGATTAAACCAACCATTCCGGCGACCTCTCCGCCGACAAGCAGCGAAAAAATAATCAGCAGCGGATGCAGATGCAGCCGCCGTCCGACGATTTGCGGCGAAATCACATTGCTCTCCAGGGCCTGGCACAGCAGATTGACCAGAGCAACAAGCAGCACGAGGCGAAAGCTGACCGTGGCCGCCATCACAATGGCCGGAGCCGCGCCGAGAAAAGGCCCCATATATGGCACGATGTTAAAAATGGCAACGACACAGGCAAACAGCAGCGCATACGGCATGCCGATCAGGGCATACCCGATGTAGGCCAGCACGCCGATAATGACGCACACGAGAAACTGGCCGCGGATATAGTTGCCGAGCGCGGTGTCAATTTCTTTTAGCAGCATGACAATCGCTTTCCGCCGGGTCCGGGGAAGCAGGGAAACAACACCCCGCTCGAACACGTCGAAGTCTTTCAGGATATAAAACACCAGGAACGGTACAATGAACACATTAAACAGCATGCCGATCGTCGTCCCGATATTGTCGAGAAAATGGGAGATTCCCCGCGCCAGCTTCCCTTCCAGTTGAAAAAACCACGTGTTCATCCCGGCCTCCACACCCGGCGGAATCAGCCGCCCGTTCATATTGCGCATCAGGCTTTGGGCATGCAGCGTCATTTCCGGCAGATGCTCTTCGAGTTCCTCCAGCTGCTCGACGAACATGGGGATGAGATTAATCACGATAACCGCGATCGCGCTCAAAAACACAGCGTATATGATCAGTACCGCTACACCGCGCGGCACCTTGCGGGCCGCCAGCAAATTCACCACAGGATTGAGCACATAAGATACAATCATCGCCGCCAGAAAAGGGGCCAGCACCGCTTTAAGAAATACAAACACAAGCTGAAGCATCGGCCGCAGCAGCCACACAAAATAAAGGATGATCAGAGCGAGCAGCACGCCAATCATCCAGCGGAACCATCGGTTTTGGGTCAACTGCTCCATGATATCTTCCTCCGGCGATAGAATCGGACTGGCTTATGCCTTCAGTATATGTTTTGCCTGCAAAAAATAACCGCCGTCTTCCCTTTCGCCCAGGTTAATCCAATGTACGCGCCCGCCGCCAATGCTATTTATACGAAAAAAAACGCAGGAAGCCCCCGCCTTACTTGCATAGGGCGGGGGCTTCCTGCGCCGGGTGAAGTCTCTTTTATGTACTTGCCCGTTCCACTGCGGAACGGGACTTAGGACGAAGCATGGAGATGCGGGAAATCCTGAACCGCTTCTTCCCCGAAGAACAAATCGTCCAGCGAACTGAGCGTACCGTCTTCCTCGACCTGGTAGACGGACATTTTCTCCCCGTTCACCGTAAGCTCGATAAAGCAGCCCCAGCAGTAAAATTGATGGGAGCCGATTTTACCGATATCCTTGGAGTTGCAGTTTGGACACTTCATGTTTCACATTCCACCTATTCGTTAGCGATATTAATGGCGTTTTGCAGCCTTTCTTCACTCATCGGAGGAACCAGCACGGCGTTCTCCCCGATGGACATGTCGTCCGTGCAGGGGAGCCATTTCCGGCCTTCCATTAAATCCGTCACCAGACCGTCGCTGATCTCCAGCGCTACTATTGTGTTTCCCATTCTTTGGTCAAAATAAACATCGGACACACGGCCCAAAATCGTTCCGTTCGTGGTGACCACCTGCATGTCCTTCAGTTTGCTTTTGCCCTGGACAAAGGTAAAGGGAATATCGCCCGCTTCTTTCTTCTCGATCGACTCTTCGCTGCGGATCATCAGCGCGTCTTCGCCGTAAGCCACAATCTCTTCCCATGCCACAACTTTCACAAGGGTGTTGAAAAATCCTTTGCTTTCCAGTTCAATACCCGTAATAATCCACTTTGAATCGAGCATAATATCGACAATTTTGCCAACTTCCTTGCCCTCTTCGACTCCGAAGACGGACAAGCCGATCATATCCTGAAGTTTCATGGGTGCTGGAGTCCCCTCGCTTTGTTGGATATAAAGACACTGCCGATTACAGGGTAGAATTCCCTGGCAATAAATGCCGCCGTCAGAGTAACCGAAAGCTGCCGGTTAATCGCAGCAAAGCTTGCGGGAGCAAAAAACCAAGCTGTGCAGACACCGGCACTGCCGGCTTAGTCTCTGCTACGCAGCCGGCTCCAAACGGTTTCAATTTTTTGCGCCGTCATTTGCATATCTTCCGTAGTATTACCCAGCCCTGTGCTGAATCGAATCGCTGACTCCAAAAGATCCGGCGGCAGATGCATCGCCTGCAGCACATGCGAAATTTCGAGCGACCCGGAAGTGCAGGCCGAGCCGCTTGCCGCGCAGATGCCTTCCATATCAAGATTCATGAGCATCACATCGGTCCGTACGCCGGGAAAGCTGATATTAACAATCGAGGGTAAAAAGAACTCGGAATTCCCATTTATGCTGTAAGCTTCGCGGCCAATAGTTTCGTCAAGAGCCCCAAGCAGCATCTGCCGCAGCTCCAGCGCTTTTTCCCGGCGTTCATCCAGCTCACGGACGGCCAGTTCGGCCGCCAGGGCAAAACCAGCGGCTCCTGCCAGATTTTCCGTGCCGGCGCGGCGGCCCCGCTCCTGCAGCCCGCCGTGGAGCCGGGACGCAAGCGGCGCTCCGGTGCGGACATATAATCCGCCAATTCCCTGCGGACCGTTGATTTTATGCGCCGAAAAGCTCATATAATCGACCGGCAGCCCGCTTAGCCGGATTGGCACGGCCCCGAGAGCCTGCACCGCATCAACGTGGAACCGTACGCCCCGTTCCACTGCGATTTGGCCGATTTTCTCAATCGGCTGTAACGTGCCTACCTCATTATTGCCGTACATTACGCTGATTAATACGGTATCCTCCCGCAATGCTGCCTCGACGTCGGCCGGATTCACCTGCCCCGTGGAGTCAACTGGAAGATAAGTGACCTCGAACCCTTCCTTTTCCAGCTGCCCGCATGCATGCAGGACGGCATGATGCTCCACCGCCGTCGTAATGATGTGACGCCCCTTGCCCTCCAAAGCGTAAGCTGCTCCGAACAGGGCAAGATTGTCGCTTTCCGTGCCGCCTGCCGTGAACACCCATTCGGACGGCTGGCAGCCAACGGAAGCCGCAAGCGTATCGCGGGCGCTGTTCACAATCCGTTTGGCCGTCCGGCCGTACGCATGCACGCTGGAGGCGTTGCCGTAGCTTTCCGTCATGATGCGAAGCATCGCCTCAGCCACTTCCGGCCGGACCGGCGTGGAGGCGGCATGGTCGAGATATATTGTTGTCATAATCATGTCTCCGCTTCTTGTATAGTTAGATTGATCCGCAAGCAGAAATAACCCCACAAAGTGGAGCCTCAGCCAGGGTGCCTTCAAGTACTTTGCGGTTCTTTAGGAAATGAATGAACACTGCTTCACACATCGTACATTTTATATAATAAAACTTCAACCTTGGGAAAAAGAACCTCATTATTCTGTCGGCCCAGAATTCTGCCGCCAAGAAACCAAACAACCGGGGAATGTACCCGGCGATGTCCTTTTTGCCACACATAAAATCAGTATCAGTAATGGTTGAGAAATATAACTGGCGGGAATTGGACGGTATCACCCCGGCAGGCTGCTTGAACAACAGCATAATGTACATAGATTGGCTCGCACCGGCGGCTAGATTGTTTTCGTAAAAACCATCGTACATCCGCTCGGTAAGATCCGGCATAAAAAGACCGGTATATCGGTCCATGTAGGCGCGAACGCCAAAGCCCGCCCACCACCACAGCGAAAACGACTCCCACACTTTAACCGCATGAGGAATCTCTAGATCACGGAACAAACGGCTGTAGTCTTCTCTGAAATGAGTCGACCGGCCGAGCTGCTCCACATCATGCTGCAGCTTATATTCGCTGGCAATGCGCTCCCAGCAGGAGTTCAGGCGGTTCCGAAACCGTTCCTTCTCCAGTAAGAATAGCACAGGCTAGAGAACAATAGTTGGTCTGTATGTACCAGATCTACAGGATCTACAGGTTTTAGGCAGGTCGCCCAAGGTGGACTGTAATTCCACTATTCGCTTAGTTTTGTGTTTATTCGTAAGTTCACGGACTGTAATTCCGCTAAAAGCCGTGAACAGCGCTTTAATCAGGTGCTGCTGCTCAAATAGCGGAATTTGAGTCCTGCTGCCTCCTGTTACGGAGATAATATAGAGAATAGCGGAATCTGAGTCCACTCATGGGTAAGTTGTATGGGTCTTTTCCGGGCACCATATAGTTACCGGGAAACACCCGCCTCCCATCTTACAAGAAGCATAGATGTTCTTTCTCACCATTATTTTTCAAAATTGTTTTGGCATACTCAATAGTAGAGTTATGTTACGGTGGATTCGGCTGTTGTCAAATACAATCTATTCCCAAAGTTCACTGCCTTCAGTTTAACTTTATACTGACCAAAAAACTTTCGGAATTCTGTGTATTATAAGGAGGTTCTGTGTGGTGCTATTCTATGTGCCATCTAAGCTATTACCTTGGGTCACTTTCGATAATGATACTGTTTATCTGAAGCAAGGTGCACCTGACGATGTAAAGCCACTCTATGAGAAACTGAAAGCGAATATAGAAAAATATTCTGATAACGCCTTCCCTAAGGACGGGTCATTTCCAAAACTATAAGTACTCACCCATGGAGAAATTGGGTACACCAATTTTACCTTGAGATGGTCGCGAAATCGTTTCAAATCAGCAACACTTCTTTTTCGGTCCGCTCGAGATAACCGTAGTCGTTGGTGGATAGAACCCGCGTCGATTCGCAAAAAACCTCTTTACTTCTTCACTAAGGCTTCCGCCCCCTTTATTAATAGGTCCTTTATACTAATTCTCGACTGACGATGTCCGATCATGTTGTCGAAAGCGCTCGTTGAAGGGTGTTTTGGTCGTACTCTCTGATTCTAGTTTGCAAATACGGAAAGTTTTCACAATTTTAATATAGTAAATTCTACCTACGTCTGATAGTATGAATTTGTAACTATTTCATATTTCAGGGGGAACAACATGAAGAAGGCATTTTATAAAAAATGGTGGTTCTGGGTCATTCTGATCCTTGTAATTGGCTGGATAGGAAGCTTGGGTGCTGATAAAGAACCAACTCTTGCAGATCCTCAACCTAGCGCTCAGTCTGAAACGGTTCTCGCCAAAGAAACCGAAAAACCAGTTCCGGCTGCGACACCGACCGAAGAAGAATTGAAAGTAAATAAAGAAGCTGCTGAAAAGGCGGAAGCTGAGAAAAAAGCTACGGAAGAGGCTAAAGCCAAAAAGAAAGCCGAGGCGGAAGCCAAAGCTGCGGCCGAGGAATTGGCTAAAAAGGAAGCCGCGGCCAAAGAGGCAAGTATTCCTCGGGAACATAAGGCGGCATTAGAAAAAGCGCAAACCTATGCAGAAATTATGCATATGTCAAAGGCAGGTATTTACGAGCAGTTGACTTCTGAATATGGAGAGAATTTCCCTAAAGAATCGGCTCAATATGCAATTGATAACATTGAAGTAGATTGGAAAGAAAACGCGTTAAGTAAAGCAGAAACGTATGCGGAATCGATGAATATGTCAAACAAGGCTATCT
Source organism: Paenibacillus nanchangensis (assembly GCF_046543445.1). NCBI lineage: Bacteria > Bacillati > Bacillota > Bacilli > Caryophanales > Paenibacillaceae > Paenibacillus > Paenibacillus nanchangensis. Next base: position 47,189 of record NZ_JBHOFD010000021.1, on the reverse strand, counting down.
ACGAACAGTTGATTTCAGAGTACGGGGAAAAGTTCACTAAGGAAGAGGCACAATACGCGGTAGATAATTTAAAATAAGATAAAAAAATCGAGTAGGAGGCTGCTCAATAACTGAGCAGCCGACCTCTCACACCACCGTACGTACCGTTCGGTATACGGCGGTTCAACCGCATAAGTGCAATTTACGTAATTGCTCGTACTGTGCTGGGAAGTTTGATCCGTCAGCGAACCGTCGCTAACAACAAAATTTCACTTTATAGCTGCCGGCCTGATCCTTTCCGGGAATCCAGCTGAACGTTCTCGTATCTGCAGCGAATGTTGCTCCTTTTGGCGGATTCTCTGCCCGATAAGTCAGCACCTTGCTGTCTGCATCGTCAGCATTGACCTAAAAGGTCAGTCTTCATTTGCTTCCTGATTGGCGGTCTTTATGAACTTAGGTGTATGATTGACCACCGTTTCTCCCTTCAGTGCCGCTTCGCACTTGGTCAGGAATGCTTCGATCTCGGCAGCAGTCACATTCAACCTCGCATACAGCTTGCCGGATTCCTCATACAATTTTTTCAATTCTTCCGAATTCTGCCCTGCAAGCTTCTTCTGCATTTCCAGCAGCTGATCAATTTGAACCATCTTGCTTCGCGTCGCATACTCCGTATAGACCTGCTTGATTTGTCCGCTCGTCAAAGCTTTGCTGTACAAGCGTCCGACGGAAATATTACCGTCCAGCACAGCATTTGCTCCGTCCGGATTCGGATCGCCCGGCAAAGCAAAATGGATGTCGGGATGCTGGACCTCTCCGGAAGCATCAGTAGAGTTGACCAGTTTTCCGTCCAGATACAAATTGATAATACTGCCGTCGTAAGTCGCCGCCAGATGATAGTATTTGTCCTTCTCTAGCTGAACGCCTACCCGCTTGTAACTGCCGTTGATGCGCGCCCAGATTTCCATTAATCCGGAATCGGTCGATTCAAAACCAATGCCTCCCCCCTGCGTGTTCATAAGCACACCCATATCGGCAATCTTGTTCATTTTGAAGACCGTTTCCAGCGTGAATTGCTCCGTAACCTTGTCTCTTTGTTCTTGCGGGAAAGGAATCTTGATGAAGTTATTGCTCTGGCCGTCAAACACGGCAACATGTTTTTTTACTCCAGCGTCGTACTCAAACTTTACATCGCCTACAACCTCACCATTAAGCTTCGATGCCGAGTTATCGGTCGCTTTCCCGTCGAGGAAGTCGAAATCGAACACATCCGCCTTGGGGATCTCTGTGTTGTACAGCATCGCGGTTCCAAAGCCTTCCGTCGTTCTCCCGGACTGGGACGTTTCATTTTTGCTCCAGAACAGGGTCGAATCGAATGCATCCGTACCGTCATTATCATCTACGCTGATATCGAAGCCAAGGCTTTTGTTCACTTGAGGATCAATGCCGAGGAATTTCCACGGGATTGCCATTTCAACTGCCCAGCCTTTAGCCGTTTTCTGCTGGGATTTTTTGATATCGTCAGCATTTCTTCCTGCCGAACCACCGCCGAAGCCGAATACCTTGGAGCTGCCGTCCTCAGTGTACCCATAACCAATCTGTACATCGTAAGGAACTTCGTAGCTGCTCTTCTTGTCATTGTTCGCGTCGATATAGACGCTGATTTCATCGCCAAGCCACAGCTTCCGCTCGACCAGCTTGCTGTCCTCAATATCGACCCCTACGTACAAATAGTCTTTATCCCACAGCAGACCATAGTTGGCTTTATTTTCCCGTACTGCGGAATCCTTTAGTAAATGCTCGATCGGCGTCTTGATCTTCCAGCTGCTATCGCTCAGATCACCGTCAATGACCGGTGCGTTTTTCGTTTCCGCAGCCCATGTAAGCACGCCCGGAATATCCGTTCCTTCATCGGCACCGGTGCTAGCCTTTGTCGTTGCAGTGCCCCGCAGCGGCTGAACACTCTCCTTGCCCCACGAATCAATGGCTGTTACGGTAAAGATATATTCTGTTCCGCCCTTCAAGCCGGATACACGCGTGGACATCTGATTGGCTCTGGGATCGAGATAAAAATCCGAGAACATCAGAAACTCCTTATCAACCTTATCCGTCGCCTTGTTGATCGCTTGAATCTTGTAGGAATGTACCAGATCCTCATCTTGTCCTTGGTCAAACGTAAGTTTTACCGACTTTTCCTTCACATCCGAAACAGTGAGCAGCGCACTATTGTCGAAATAAGGATTTGCGCTTTGCTCTTTACGTGCGTCGGTGTACGTGAATTTGCTCTTGTCACCGGGGCTTTTAATGATCCAGTCATCCTTGATGACCCGATCATTATCGAAATCAAGACGCTTCATCCGAACGTCGTTGGTCGTTTTGTCCACTTCAACCAACAACCCCTGGCTGAAATCGTAGGCACTTGGGGGAAGGCTACCGCCGAGCTTCCCGTCTTCCAATTCAATGTAAGTCAGCGCGCCGTCGTTGATGGAGGTGAAATCCTTTTGATAAATTGATCTTTCGTCATTGAGCGCATAATGCGAGTGACCGGAGAAGGTAATGACCTGAGGATAACTCTTCAGTACATCATACAACTCCGGATTCCCCCAATCGTCACTGCCATACACCGTGTCCTTAGGCGGCTGGTGAATGGAGACAAAGATAGGCTTGCCGGGCGCATCGGCTGCCGCCTGCTTCAATTCTTTCTGCAGCCACGGTTTGGATTTGGTGAAAGTTCCGTTGACCTGACTGCTTTCCGTACTTACCTGAATGAAATGATAGCCGTCGATAACTTCATGAGAATTGATCTCGGCCCCAAGATTATCGGTAAATTTCTTCTGCGAAACCTCAGGCGGCAGACCGGCGTCATAATCGGTCCAATAATCATGATTGCCCAAGGTGTACAGCTTTTTAACTCCGGTCTTGCCATACTTATTTAATGTACCCAGAAAGCGGGTATACTCCGCCTGAGACCCGTTGTTGGTCAAATCCCCGACCATAATGTATGCCTTCAGATTCGGTGCCATGTTGTTAACCGTCGTCAGAGCCTTCGCAAACTTGTCATCCTGTATGGACGCTTCGTCGTTGATGTGCACATCGCTCCATACGGAAAAAGTCAGTTTGTTGTTGTGTTCATCGGCAAGAAGCAGGTTTGCCCGTACCAGCAAAGCGGCAATTTCAGCCCCCGTGATATTCATTTTGCCATTCGCCGCAGCGATATCGGAAACGAGCTGCTTCAGTTCGTCTGTCGGCTTGGAGCTAAGCAGAGCCTGAAGCTTTTTATTTTTGGCAATCAACTGATCCATCTCACTCAATTTGGCACGCTCCGCCTGCTCTTCATACAGCTTTTTGATATGTTCTGCCGATAAAGCATCGCTGTACAGGCGGGCAATCGAAACTTTACCATCCAGCACAGCGTTGGCCGAATCCTCTGATCCCGGGTCCCCCCCGACGGCAAAATTCATGTCCGGCTGATAAACATCTCCGGAAGCGGCAGCCGATCCTGCCAGTTCACCATTCAAATACAAACTGACGGCGCTGCCGTCGTAGGTCGCTGCCAGATGGTAGTACTTGTCCTTCTCAAGCTGCACGCCTACCCACTTGTAGCTGCCGCCGATATGCGCCCAGATTTCCATTAATCCGGAATTGGTCGATTCGAAACCGATGCCTCCGTCCTGCGTGTTCATAAGCACACCCATATCAGCAATCTTGTTCATTTTGAAGACCGTTTCCAGCGTAAACTTTTTTGCCACCTTATCCCTTTGCTCTTGAGAGAACGGAATTTTGATGAAATTATTGCTCTCTCCATTAAATACAGCTACTTGCTTCTTGACCGCACTGTCATATTCAAACTTCACGTCACCCACAACTTCCCCATGCAGTTTTGCTGGCGAACTGTCGGTCGCTTTCCCGTCGAGAAAATTGAGATCGAATACCCGGTCTGCGTATACGGCTTCGGCAGCCGACCCATATACCGTTTTTGTGACGCGAGGCGCTTGATTGTCCTGCGCCTTAGCCGCGAAAGCCGAATCGTTCGGCTGATGAAATGAACCTGCTTCCGCAACTGCTGAATCGTTAGAAATTTCACTTGGACTGGCCACTGCGCTTCCGTTTAAAATCGTTCCCGCTAACAGGCTGCTTATCACCAAAAGCTGACTTACTTTTGCTCCAAACACTTTTTCCAGGAACACTTGAACTCTCACACCCATTCTGTTATTTTGTGTATTTCCTTCTTTATTCTTTCATTTTCTTGCACAATATTCAATATACCAGCCAATTGTTATAGCAGAATCATCGCAGGTTTAGCCAAAACGCAACTAGACATAAGTCAGGCTAATCCCGCCTCTTTCTTGGCAACCTAGCATTCACAGCAGCTGAATGAGAAAAATAATAGAAGCCCTGCAGACCATTACGGCCAACAGGGCTCCTACCAATACTTTCGATTTTGATAATCATACCATATCCCCAGAGTTTGGAAATTATGAATTTGAATGGGCTATCAACCAATAATGTGGGTAATGTGTGGGTAACCCCTAACAGAACCTTCAAAAATCCCTTTGAAATCAAGGAATTGCTGATTCCTGCTAAATATAGAACATATAATTGTCCACAGCGCCTTGTTCCTTATAATTCACGAGGTCGGCAAGTGTGGTTGAATCCAGCACTTCGGCGATGCTGTCGCGGATGCGCAGCCATAAATCGCGTTTGGCCGGGTCGTCTTCTTCAGTAAAATCTACAGGAGAGATCGGTCCTTCCAGTACCCGGATAATGTCTCCGGCGGTAATACCGGACGCCTCACGGGACAAAATATAGCCCCCATAAGCACCTCTTATACTCTTTACCAGCCCCGCGTTCCGCAGCGGCGCAATCAGCTGCTCCAGATAATGCTCCGACAGCTGGTTTTTCTCGGCGATACTTTTCAGCGATGTCGGGCCTTCGCCAAATTTGGCAGCCAGCTCCATCATGATGGTTAATCCATAACGTCCTTTAGTCGAAATTTTCAAAAGGGCACCTCTTTCATCATTACAGCAGTTTGTTGTATAATAGATTGTTAGTCGAATTGGACTAATTGCCATTTCATCGTATTCCGATGATTGATCTTATATTTTATGTTACCATATTGCGTACCCCTTTTGGAAACAAAACGTAACTTTTAACGGAAAATGTTCGCCCGGGGAGGACATCTTAACATGGAGCAATTTACAAAATCGCTTTGTAGGCTGATCAGATAAACTGCCGCGTATCGTGTTCACGCAAGCTCATCGCTCCACATCCGCCTCCGGCGTATCGCTCTTGAGTAAGTATGCTATAATAAAGCTTGTGTACAATTAAGTTTGATTATTACTAATGGAAAATGGTGATCGCATTGACTAAATCCGTTGAAAATACACGCGTCGTCGTTGGCATGTCGGGCGGCGTCGATTCTTCCGTAACGGCGCTGCTGCTGAAGCAGCAGGGTTACGACGTTATCGGCATTTTTATGAAGAACTGGGACGATACCGATGAATTTGGCGTCTGCACCGCCGAGACCGATGCGGAGGATGTGCGCCGCGTCTGCGAACAGATCGGCATCCCTTACTATACCGTTAATTTTGAGAAAGAATACTACGACAAGGTATTTACTTATTTCCTTGATGAATACAAAGCAGGCCGCACGCCTAATCCCGACGTCATGTGCAACCGGGAGATCAAATTCGGCGAATTCCTGAACAAAGCGCTGCAACTTGGCGCCGACTATGTCGCTACGGGCCATTATGCGCGGGTCGTTGAAGAAAACGGCCGATACAAGCTGCTGCGTGGCGTGGACGCAAACAAGGATCAGACGTATTTCCTGAACGCGCTGAATCAATACCAGCTGTCCAAAGCGATGTTCCCGATCGGTCATCTGCCGAAACCGGAGGTGCGCAGAATCGCGGAGGAAGCGGGACTGTACACTGCCAAGAAAAAAGACAGCACCGGCGTCTGCTTCATCGGCGAGCGGAATTTCCGGGAATTTTTGAGCCAGTATCTGCCCGCCCAATCGGGCGATATGATCGACATCGCTACCGGCGAGAAAAAGGGCCGGCATGAAGGACTGATGTATTACACGCTTGGCCAGCGCCAAGGCCTCGGAATCGGCGGCTCCGGAACCGGCGAGCCATGGTTTGTTGCGGACAAGGACCTTGAGCGCAACGTGCTTTACGTGGTGCAGGGCGACCGTCACCCAAGCTTGTATTCGTCCAGCTTGACCGCCTCTAACGCCGGCTGGATCGGCGGCAGCTTCCCCGGCGGAGATCAGCCGCTGCGCTGCACGGCGAAGTTCCGCTACCGCCAGCCCGACCAAGGCGTCAGCGTAAGCGTCCGTGAAGACGGCCTGCTGCAGGTCGACTTCGATACGCCGCAAAAAGCCATTACGCCCGGACAAGCTGTTGTCTTTTACCTGGGCGAAGAGTGCCTCGGCGGAGCGACGATTGAACAAGCGCACAAGGTATCCGCGCTTCCGCTGTGATTCATAGGCCATCCTTGGGCGGCTGTGTACTCTAACGGTTAGCGGCAGCGAACAGAGACTGATCGCATTGGCTGTCGAAGCACTGACAATCGCCAAGTCGAAGCGCTCCATAACTATATAACACGTAAAAAGGACCTTCATCCGCATACACGGATAAAGGTCCTTTTGTGATTTTCAGAGAAGACCCGCCAGCGTTAATCCTACCCACGCCGCCGACACGCCCAGTCCCGCCGAAGCCAGCACATATAGGGCCGCTGCGCTCCATCTTCGGCTGTCCGCCAGCTGTATAGTCTCATAGCCAAAGGTAGAGAAGGTGGTAAAGCCGCCGCAGAAGCCGGTGGTCGCGAACAGATACACCGAAGCCGGCATCGCCTGCTGGAAGCCCGCGAACAGCCCCAATGCCAGCGACCCCGCAATATTGATCAGCAGCGTCCCCCACGGGAAACGGGTCCCTGCCCGCCGGCCGATCCAGAGTCCTGCCCCATACCGGCAGAGCGCGCCGACAATTCCCCCCGCACCAATCCACCAGATCATGACGCCCGGCCTCCACGCACCCTGCCGCTGCGCCCTGCGTATACCCCGATCCAGGTCAGCAGCAGCCCGCCGGCCAGACTGGATGCTATATATAGCGCAGCCGAAGCGATATGCCCCGCCTCCAGCATCCGCACCGTATCGAGCGAAAAAGTGGAGAACGTCGTAAAGGTGCCGGTAAACCCGGTGCCGATCAACAGGCGGATATGCGCGGGAAATCCGGTCCTGCGCCCTGCAAACGTAAAAAACCAGCCCAGGAACAGGCAGCCTGCCAGATTCAGCGTCATAATGGACAACGGAAACCCGCTGTCCGGTGCCGGGACCGCCAGCGTCACACCATACCGGGCAATCGCGCCAAAAAACGCTCCAATGGCAATACAGATCAGATTGCGCATACGATTGTCCCTTCCTGCTACCATTCTCTGCGGAGCTGCTGATTGTGGCGGATTTTGGCTTCGTTCCCCTGCTCCGTCGCCTCATAAAAGGTACGGCCGGACAGCGGTTTTGGCAAATATTCCTGCTTCACATAGTGGCCGGGGAAGTTATGCGGATATTGGTACCCTACGTGTCCAAGAGCCTCGGAGCCTTTGTAGTGAGCGTCGCGCAGATGCAGGGGCACCTCTGCCGACTTCATATCTTCCATTGCATCCATCGCCCGGGAGATCGCCATATAGACAGCGTTTGATTTTGGACTTTCCACGGCAAACAAAATCGCCTGGGCGATATTCAGCTTGGCCTCGGGCCAGCCGTTGTTGCGGTAAGCCTCCAGCGCACTCACAGCCTGCACCATGGCCTGCGGATTCGCCAGGCCGATATCCTCGCTGCTGGCCGCGATCAGACGCCGGATAAACGTCATCGGGTCCATGCCCAGTTTCTCGACCGCGTAGAGAAACCAAAACAGCGCGGCGTCGCTTGAGCCGCGGATGCTTTTGTGAAAAGCGGACAGCACATCGTATTGGGTCGACTCGTCCGCTTTGACGGTCGGCCGGCGAATCGACTCCTCCGCCACCTCTAGGGTCAGATGGACGCTTCCGTCCGGATCCGGCGAGGTCGTCATTGCCGCCAGCTCCAGCGCATTCAGCGCCCGGCGGATATCGCCGTTGGCCATGGCAGCGATATGCTGCAGCGCCTCCTCGTCGACCTTGAGGTCCATGAAGCCGAGCCCCCGCTCGGTATCGGCCAGCGCCCGCCGCATTGCGGTCAGGCTGTGCTCTTTGGTGAGCGGCTCCAGTTGAAACAGCGTGGACCGACTCATCAAGGCGCCGTTGACATAGTGATACGGGTTTTCGGTGGTCGCGCCGATAAAAATAATTGTGCCGCTCTCCACCGCCGGCAGCAGCGCATCCTGGCGGGAGCTGTTAAAGCGGTGCACCTCGTCCAGGAACAAAATCGTTTTTGTTCCGTACAGCGATTTGCTGCTCTGAGCCTGTTCGATCACAGCGCGGACATCCTTAACGGAAGCTTCGACCGCGTTCAGCCGCACAAACTCCCCTTGCGTATGCCGGGAGATGATGTGGGCAAGCGTTGTCTTGCCGCAGCCCGGCGGTCCGTACAAAATAATCGACGACACCTGGTCCGCCTCGATCGCCCGGCGCAGCAGCTTGCCGGGACCCACTACCCCTTCTTGACCAATATATTCATCCAGATTGACCGGACGCATCCGGTCGGCCAGCAGCCTACCCGCCCCGTCCGGCTGCCCGATTGAGAATAAATCCATCATTCCACTTCCTTGCTTGAACGTTAATGAATAGGGAACATCCTTTCCTATCATACCATACCTGGAAGCGGAAAAAGAGCATGGCCTCGTACGTAGACGGCATCATCCCCTTTTTCAATCAACAGTTCATTCAAGTAATCCGCTTGCAGCCGGTACACCTGCAAAATGGCATTGTCTCTGGCGGCTGAGATGAAACAGGCAGTCCCGTCATCATCCTGAAAAAGTGTGCAGTCACGCGGCATATATTCATAAGGATAAAAATAGGCAGTCCCGTATCGTCCTGAAAAAGCGTACAGTCACGCGATATATATCCGTAAGGATTAAAGCTCCCGTGATACACAAACCCGTTGTCGGGAGAATCGGAGGTCGCAATGGCGCATGCAGCTTGCGGTATAGTCTTTCCCGTTTTCATAATGAACCCAGCGGACAAACTGCTGCGTCTCCGGATTAAACAACACCTTCGGCCGTACCAAATTCACTTTGCCGCCGTCTTCGTTCAGGAGCTGCAGGTTGGTGCGGATTCGGATCGGGGCAGCCGGGATTAGTTAGTCTGCATGTGTCAGATAGTAGAATATAGGCAGCTCCCCCAAAGTGGATTGTAACTCCGCTATTCGGGCAGCTCGCCAAGCTGGACTGTAATTCCGCTATTCGGGCAGCCGCCAAGCTGGACTGTAATTCCGCTATTCGGGCAGCCGCCAAGCTGGACTCTAACTCCGTTATTCGGGCAGTTCAGCCAAGCTGGACTGTAACTCCGTTATTTGGGCAGTTCAGCCAAGCTGGACTCTAATTCCGTTATTCGGGAAGTTCAGCCAAGCTGGACTGTAATTCCGCTATTCGCTTAGTTTTGCGTTTATTCATAAGTTTACGGACTGTAGTTCCGCTAATGGCCATAAACAGCGCTTTAATTAGGTGCTGCTGCTCTAATAGCGGAATCTGAGTCCTGCATCCTCCTGTTATGGCGCTAATATCGAGAATAGCGGAATTCAAGTCCGCTCATGGGTAAGTTGTTGGGAGGACTGCACAAGGATGGCGGTCAACTCCTGCTCTTCGGGATCCGAGCCGTGAACCACACCGGCATAATCTACCGTGGTAAAAATCGCCCGGTCATCCGGTGTATTCAGCGGCGGCGGAATCCCCACTACGGTATAGACAAAACCGGCGAGGCTATGAGCCCCGCCCTCTCCATGCCCGTCCGTCTCCGTGCCTGAAGCCATGTGCTCCTCAGACTCATGCCCGTCCGTCTCCGTGCCCGAGGCCATGTGCTCCTCAGACCCAAGTCAGTCTCCGTACCCGAGGCCATGTGATGCGCAGATTCAAGCTGCCCTGATATGAACATACATGCTCCAATCTTAAGCACCTTCAGCCCCTCAATTAAAAAGAGCATGACCTCGTCCGTGGACGGCGCCATGCTCCTCTTCCGTATATACAGGTTCAACCATTGACGGCCAACCGCATCTTCGAGATGATCTTGCGGATGCTTTCCTCCGACAAATGGTACCGCTGCTTCAACTCGGCAACAGAACAACCGCTGCGGTAGCTGTTGAAAATTTCCTGGTTGCGGCTGGCAATCTCCCGCCGGCTGCCGCTGATTTCTCCCCATTTTACCCGCTGCTCGCTTTTTTTGGGGATATATAACAGTTCACCCTGGATGTAGGCCTGCAGCTCTTCCAGCAGCCCAGGGGGAAGCACATCCTTTCCGTTTACGTAACTCACGTAAATGTTCCTCCTTCAACAGGCGTGTTCCTACAAGTTCCTCCGTAGAACTCAGGTTCAAAATCAGCATGACACCTGCCTCCTTTCTTTGTTCCGAATATTGGTAAATCGATCGTAAGCTCATTATAAACAATTCATTACGCACCGTCCACTTACGCCGTCCGGCCGGACAATGCTTCACATAGTAAAAGAGGAGGCCTTTCGGCCCCCTCCGCAGGCCTCCGCTAAGCGGAGACCACCCCGTATACTGAAATCATTGCCATCAGCCTCCTTTCACCGGGTTAATCGTCGGCCCGACATCTATATTAAGCCATATCCCGGGCCTTTCCACAAGGGCCCAGAACAGTTATAACCGTTTGTTACCGTGGGGAGGCATGCTGAGTTCGTGCTGAGTTCGTGCTGAGTTCGCGCCGACTCCATGCTGAGTCCGTACCATGACCTTGCTGAGTTCGCGCCGAGTACGTCCCGAGACCTTGCTGAGTTCGTGCCGAGTCCATGCCGAGTTGTACCGAGACCTTGCTGAGTTCGCGCCGAGTACGTCCCAAGTTCATGACGAGTTCTGCCGCGTTCGTATCGGTTCAGCTCACTGGTGTTGCTTAGAAGGAAGGCGCCCTTTTGCCCGCATGCGTTAAAAAAACCGGCACCCTGTTTAATAATACAGGGTACCGGCTTCTTTATGAGCTAATCTTTGATGTTATAAGTCCTCTTGATGTCCTGTCGCTAACTTTTGTCCGGACGCTGCCGGTTCAAGCCGTTCGCGAATTAGGAGTCGTTGCGGGCTTGGCCGCCTTTGGAGCCGATTTCTTTATAGAAATCCTTGTCGTGGTTTTCGGAAGTGGCTTCGCCGCCCTTTTTACCAATCTCCTGATAGAACTCTTTGTCATGGTTGTTGGAAGTGGCTTCGCCGCCTTTTTGCCCAATTTCTTGATAAAATTCCTTGTCATGATTTCTAGCAGTAGCTTCGCCGCCCAGACGGCCTGCCTCTTCGCGGCTCATTTTGTTGTCTTGGTTGTTGTTGTTTGCCATGATAATCACTCCTCAGATATTTTTTTTGAAATCGTGCACGTTCTATATTTACCCGGGTCTATGAATTCTAAACATTTACTTAATAGTTTTATTTAGAGTAAATTAACTAATCTTTACATACCTTGTTCCGAAAAATAACCGCCTTCCGACACGTCACCACTCAGACCGTGTAAGGCAGCTCCATTTCAAACGACAGCCGGCCGTTCAAGATTGATGTTCTTGAACGGCCGGCTGGTTTTTATGCTTATGAGATTTAAGCTGCGATTTTCACCAATGGTGCCCGCAAGGCTTAGGCTAATCAGCTTAGACGAACCAGCTTAGGCGACTCAGCTTAGGCGACCAGCTAAGGCGAACCAGCTTAGGCAACTCAGCTAAGACGACCAGCTTAGGCGAACCAGCTTAGGCGACTCAGCTTAGGCGAACGCAGCAGAGGAGAGCCATAAACCGCCTCCGCTATTCTTCCTCCGGCCAGCCGCCTGCGCAGCGGGCCGAAGCCGCCGCAAGCCCTGCCGGCAGACCGGTTCCGCGCATCAGCCACAGCTCATGCAGCGCCCGGGTACAGCCGACGTACAGCAGTTTGGCGTCCCAAACGCTGCCGCCATAGTGGCTGTCATCCGCATCAGCCAGGATAACCGCATCAAATTCCAGCCCTTTGGACAGATAGACGGGCAGCACCGACAGCCCGCCTTGATAAGCGGTCATGCTTCCGTCGATCAGATTCAAATGCCGGTCTGCTCTGGACAACGCGGCATGCACTTCCTCGGCTTCCCGCAGCGTCCGGGTCAAAATGGCGACCGTCCGGTATTCCCTGCCGGCCAGCCGGTCCAGCGCCCGGCCAAGGGCCGTCAGGCGCTGAGAAGCGTCAGCGGCCAGCATCCCCGCAGAGCCGCCGTCAACCGCCGCCTGGGCCGAATCGTCATAGGCCAGCAGACGCACCGGGTTGCCGCTGCGGAATACCGGAACGGCCAGCAGCGAAGCCTGCACGCCGCTGCGCAGGATGTCGTTCGCGAACTCGATAATCTCCATCGTGGAGCGGTAGCTGCGCGTGAGCGCATGGTAGGCGGTCTCCTCCGCTGGAAAAAGCGCGCTCATTTCCTCCCAGGCGTGAACCCCCCGGTAGGCATGAATGCCCTGGGACAAATCGCCCAGGATCGTGAAGGAATGACCCTTCACATACAGGTCCAGCACCGCGACCTGAAAGGGCGAAAAGTCCTGTGCTTCGTCGATAACGACATGGTCGAACCGTCCGATGTCGTCGCTTCCGTTCAGCAGATAATGAATGTACAGCAGCGCCGGGAGGTCTTCTTCCCGGACGATTCCTTTTTTCAGCGCAGCCCGTGTTTCGGAGGCGACTGCCTTCGGAATCTCCTGATCGCCTTCCGCCGCCGGGGAGGCCGCAAACAGCTGCTTGTACACCGCCAGCGGCTCATACTTCGGCCATTTGCCTGCGTAGGCTTTTTCGCGTTGTGCCGCCCGTTTCTTGCGTTCTTTCAGCGCGGCGGCAGACGGGCTTTTTTTCAGCTCCATCTCAATCCAGCGGTGAATCCGCGCCATAACCCGTTCTTTCCGCTTCGCGGGCGGATAAGGCTTGTATTCTTCATCATGCCAGCGCACAATCGTCCGCCGGGGCAGCACGGCCCCGTCCCAAGGCGAGAAGTCTCCCTCCGGCAGCGCGCGGTCCGCAAGCCGCTCGACCGTCTGTTCGACCATCCGCATAAAACGTACAGATCCTTTATACCGTCCAGGCGTCTCCTCCGTAATTTCCGGCATTCCGCCCGGCGCTTCAAACCAGCGGCTGTACACCTCGCCCGCGTCCTGTTCCGGCAAGCTGAGACCCAGCACATCGGCCGCCCAGTCCGCAAATGTGCTCTGGCGGATGTCGCCCACACCAAGCTCCGGCAGCACATCGGATATGTAATCAAGAAACATCCGGTTGGGGGCAAAAATAATCATTTTTTCCGCCTTAACCTGCTCCTGATACCTATACAGCAGAAAAGCAAGCCGATGCAGCGCCACCGTCGTTTTTCCGCTGCCCGCGACGCCTTGTATGATCAGCGCCGTGTTTTTGGCCGCCCGGATAATCCGGTCCTGCTCCTCCTGAATCGTCGACACGATGTCCCGCAGCTTGTTGTCTTTATTTTCGCCCAGCCGGTACACGAGGAACTCATCCGACACAGCTGGACCATCGCCGTCCCGGTCATACGTATCCGCCACACGGTCTAAAATGCGTTTACGGATGACCACGTTGCGTTTCAGATACACCAGCCCTTCGATCAGACCCTCCGGCGCTTCGTAGGAAGCGAGTTCAGTCCCTCCGGTAAACGAATAAAACAGGCTGGCCACCGGAGCCCGCCAGTCGATAACCAGCGGCTGATCGCCCGCCTGCTCTGCATCCGTACCGACTTTACCGATATAAAGGGCTTTCCGCTCCGCCTCGTCGTTCGCCTTGAAATCCAGCCGGCCAAAATAAGGCTCCTGGCTCACCTTCGCCAGATTGCTCCGCTGCTGCTCCCTCGAAGCCTCCAGCACCTGTTCGGTGTATTCATTCCCGGTGTAAACGGGAACACTTTTCAGCCGGTCCAGCTGCGCGTCAATTTCAGCTAACGTCCGGTTTAGCCTGTCTTCTTCCTCTTGATAGGCACTTTGAAACGTATTCAATTTCAGTTACCTCCTAAAAGTGATGGTGTAAAAAACAAAAAGGAGCTTAATTGTAGCACAACGGTCAATCAAATGCTATAGCGTTTACACAATAGGATATAGAAAGCGGACCTGCCCTGAAAGCTCAGGAACAAGTCCGCGGTTAATACGCAGTAAATTGGCAGCAAATCGCAGTAAAGTGCAGTAAATCTGCAGTAAATCCGCAGTTAATCCGCAGTAAATCCCCAGCAAATCTGCGCAAAATCTGCAATTTTTAAGCCTCGGCAGCGCTGCGCTACAGCATCGCATGCAGCACAAAATTGGCCAGGAACAGGCCGGCGATGGCATACAGCACCGGCGGCACATCCCGCCCCCTTCCTGCGGCAAGCTTAACCACCGGATAAGCGATGAAGCCAAATGCCATTCCGTCAACGATGCTGTAGGTGAACGGGATCATCACCATGACGAGGAAAGACGGGAACACCTCTGTTAAATCACCAAAATCCATTTCCCTTACGCTCTGAACCATCAAAGCGCCAATTACGATCAGCACCGGCGCAATGGCGCTGTCGGGGATATACGACAGGAGCGGGATGAACAGGAACGTCGCCGCAAACAGCACTCCTGTGACGAGCGAGGTCATCCCCGACCGGCCGCCGGAAGCGATCCCCGCGTTGGACTCCGCGCCCGCGACCACCGGGCTGCTTCCGAACAGGCCTGCCGCGATGTTGGCGAGCGACAGGGCGCGCAGACTGCTTTTGAAGCGCTCGGGCCGGTTGGCCAGCAGCGTTTGGGAAGCGATCAGCCCGATATTTTCAAACACAACAATCAGCAGCAGCAGGAAAACGGCGATCCAGAAGACAAGCGTAACCAGACCGTCCCAGCTCATCCCCGCAAAAACATCGCCATATCCTTCAAAAATATGTCCGGCTTCTGCCCCGCCTTGCTTATGGCCTGCTCCAAGCAGGTAGGCGATCCCCGTACCCGCAAGAATGCTGATCAGGAGGCCGCCGGGCGTCCCGCGGACATACAGCACAAGCGCCAGCAGCAGGGTAACGCAGGAGGTGATGACGCTTGGATCGCTGAAGTGGCCGATTGCCACCAGCGTTGTGCTGTGGGCGATGACGATCCCGCTTTTTTGCAGGCCGATAAAGGTGAGAAACAAACCGATGCCGACCGTGATGGCATGCTGTAAATTATGCGGAATGGCTTCGCTCAAAATGCGGTATAAGGAGGTGAACGCAACAATCGCAAACAGGATGCCTGTCACCACTACAACCGCCAACGCTTCCCTCCAGTCGAGCTTCATGGAATGGACCAGGGTATACGCAAAAAAAGCGTTGATTCCCATGCCCGGCACGACAATAATCGGCGTCCGCCCGCCGAAGGCCATCAGCAGGCAGCCGGTCACTGCCGTCAGCAGCGTGGCGACCATGCCCGCCCGCAGCGGCATGCCCGCGTCATGCAGAATGGCCGCGTTGACCATCACGATGTAAACCGAGGCGAAATAGGAGATAATCCCCGCCGTGGTTTCCCGCTTCCAGTCGTCGCCCGTCTCCATACCGAGGCTGCGGCGCCATAAATTCGAATTCATATGCAAAAATACCTCCACAGTTGTTAAATATCGCAGCGGCTATTACCCGGTAGCAGGAATCGTTAATCAGTCTCCCCGGATTCATCCGGATTCATGTCGGGGAGCGTGCCTGCACGCTGCCGGCGTGACGGATTCTTAACAGGGAGCATGCCTGCTCATTCCGGGACGTGCCGGATTCATGCCAGGGAACGCACCTGCTTTTTACCGGAGCACGACGGATTCACGCCAGGGAACGCACCTGCTTTTTACCGGAGCACGCCGGATTCATGCCAGGGAACGCACCTGCTTTTTACCGGAGCACGCCGGATTCGTGCCGGGGAACGTACCTCCCACTTCGGAGCCGCGCCGGATCAATTCCGGAACGTGCCTACACATTCCTATTCCGGGTAGCACGCCGCCTTCGCCGCCAACGGCATAAAAGCGCAGCCGCCGAATCCCGGCAGCCGCGCCTTCTGCTTATTGACTCTATTTTTTCATCGGCCAAGGGTTTAACTCTCTCCGCCTTTATCGGACGGATTTTTGCGGCCGAGCTTCACCTTCTCCACCGTGCCGGCAATCCGGGCACTCCGCGTCTCCTCACGCTTCGCCTGTCCGATCCACTGGAGGTACGCCTTGCGGTGCGATGGCGCCAGCGCTTCAAACCGTGTTTTGGCTTCCCCGTCAAGCTCCAGCGCCTGGCGCAGCTCTTCGGGGACCTCCAGCACTTCTGTCTGCGCACGGCGTGCGGCGGTACCTACCGCCTCGCCAGGCTTACGGCCGGTCTTGATCGCGCTCCAAGGACGAAAACGCATCGCCGACCACGTCTCATCCACCGACACCAGCGCAATCCCGTCCAGTCCCGCTTCCTTCAGCGGCTCCCAGCCTTTGTCCCGGCTCAAATCGGTGTTGAGCTTGGACGACCCTTTGGGGTAGCATACCCAGAGCAGGCCGTCCGGTCTGACGGCACGAAGCGCCTCAGCCGCTCCGGCAGCCAGCGCCGCCTTGTTTTTGGCAAACAGCAGCACGAAATCGTACATCCCGGCATGCGCCACGTCAAATACGCCATCCTCCGGCGTCAGGCCCAGCATTTGGGAATAGCCTTCCGGAGCCTGCAGGAGCAGCGTCCGTCCGTTTTCGGGCAGGCGCAGCTTCTTCCGGAGCGCGGTATTCATACGTGAACGCCTCCGGCCTCAAGCAGCTCGCGGACAGCCACACTCACCATAATGAGGCCGGCCACGGGCGGCACAAACGCATTGCTTGCTGGCGGCTGCTTGGCTTTCCGGATTTCGGGAGCGTTCTCCGGTACAATTTTGTCCGTAACGTCCTGACGCGGTTTCATCGGCTGCTCGGTGGAGAAGACAACTTTTACGCCTTTTTTGATGCCTTCTTTGCGAAGCTTCTGCCGGATGACGCGTGCGATCGGATCCATCGTGGTTTTGGAGATATCGGCGACCTGAAATTTCGTCGGGTCCATTTTGTTGGCCGCGCCCATGCTGGAGATCATCGGAATTCCCCGGGTCAGACACTGCTTGATCAAATGGATTTTGTACCAAATCGTATCCGAAGCGTCAATGACATAATCCAGTTTGTATTTAAACAGCTCCTCGTATGTTTCCTCGGTATAGAACATGTTGAGAGCAATTGCTTCGCATTCCGGATTAATCAGCTTAACCCGCTCGACCATCAGATCGGCTTTTTTCTGCCCGATGGTTGTAGTCAAGGCATGGATCTGCCGGTTGATGTTCGTGATGTCCACTGCGTCCTTATCGATCAAAATAATCCGGCCCACGCCGGTTCTCGCCAGCGCTTCCACCGCGATTGAGCCGACGCCGCCGATGCCCAGCACCGCAACGGTGCTGTTCTTCATGATCTCCAAACCTTCGGGTCCGATGGCCAGCTCCGTCCGGGAGAATTGATTCAGCATGTCGAATGCCTCCTTGGGGTAATGGATAGGAACAAAGCGCCCGGCTTACGCTGTCGTGAAGAAGCGGCACCCGCCCGTGTCGGGCAGGCACCGCCACAGGCAGAAGCTCGCCGGGCTGTAAAGCCGTCCAAGGGGACGGCCAGGGTTTTATTTTTTGGCTTCCGCCGGCTTCAGCGCCAGCTTGATGTGCAGCTGCTCCAGCTGCGAAACGTCCACGCTGGATGGAGCGCTCATCATCGGATCGGTTGCGCTGGCCGTTTTCGGGAACGCAATCGTCTCCCGCAGGTTGGTGCGTCCCGCCATCAGCATCACCAGACGGTCAAGACCGAAGGCAATCCCGCCGTGCGGCGGCGTGCCGTATTCGAACGCGTCCAGCAGGTAGCCGAATTTGTCCTGTACTTCCTCTTTGGAGAGATTAAGCGCGTCGAACATTTTTTCTTGGATGTCCCGTTTGTAGATCCGCATGGAGCCTCCGCCCACCTCGTAGCCATTCAGCACGATGTCGTAGGCCTGCGCCCGGACTGCACCAGGGTCGGTATCGAGCAGATGCAGATCTTCGTCGTTTGGACGGGTGAATGGATGGTGCTCCGCCACATACCGTTTTTGCTCCTCGTCATATCCCAGCAGCGGGAAGTCGGTAACCCAGGCGAATTTAAATACATTATCGTCGATCAGTCCGAGCTGGCGTCCGATTTTCAAACGAAGCGCACCAAGCACATCGGCAACCGTCTTTTTGTTGTCGGCTGAGAACAGCAGCAGGTCGCCTTCTTCCGCTCCGGTCCGCTCTTTGACTGCCGCAATTTCTTCTTCAGTGAAGAACTTCACGATGGGCCCGCGGAACTCGCCGTCTTTGACTTGAATCCAAGCCAGACCCTTAGCGCCGTAACGGGCAGCGTACGGTCCAAGATCGTCGATTTCTTTACGTGTCCAGGTGCCGCAGCCTTTGGCGTTAAGGCACTTGACTTCGCCGCCTTTTTCAATCACCGATGCAAATACCTTCACACCGCTGGTAGCGACGATATCGTTCATCTCTACCAGTTCCAGTCCAAACCGCAGGTCCGGTTTGTCCGAGCCGTATTTGCCCATCGCGTCGGCATAGGTGATCCGCTGGAACGGCAACGGGATGTCAACACCAATCGTCTCTTTGAACAGGCGCTGCATCAGCTTTTCCATCATGCCCAGCAGGTCGTCCTGGGACAGGAAGGAGGTCTCGATGTCGACCTGGGTGAATTCCGGCTGACGGTCGGCCCGGAGGTCTTCGTCGCGGAAACAGCGGGCGATTTGGTAGTAACGCTCCACGCCGCCCACCATCAGCAGCTGTTTATAAAGCTGCGGCGATTGCGGCAGGGCAAAAAATTCACCTTCATGCACCCGGCTTGGCACCAGGTAATCGCGAGCGCCTTCCGGCGAGCTTCTGGTCAAAATCGGCGTTTCGATCTCCACAAAACCTTCCGAATCAAGGAAGTCACGGAACACTTTGGATGCTTTAGAGCGCAGCAGGAGCGTTTTTTGCATTTCCGGACGGCGCAGGTCCAGGTAGCGGTATTTCAGCCGCAAGGTCTCATCCACTTCCACCCCGTCTTCAATGAAAAATGGAGGCGTTTTGGCAGCGTTCAGCACTTCAATTTCGGTAATCCGCACTTCCAGCTCACCTGTTGGCAGGTTCGGGTTTACAGTCTCGGGATCGCGCCGGACCACTTCCCCTTTGACAGCCAGGACGTATTCGCTGCGTACTCTGTCCGCGATTTGCAGTGCATCGCCTGAATAGGCGGGATTAAAGACGATTTGAACGATGCCGCTCCGGTCGCGCAGATCGATGAAGAGTACGCCTCCCAGGTCGCGGCGGGTTTGTACCCAGCCGTTAAGTGTGACGGTCTGACCGATGTGCTCCATCGTCAGTTGTCCGCAGTGATGACTTCTTTGCATAATTTATCCTACCCTTCTCGATATGTGATCGTTAAAAATTTTGTTGCCGCAGCTGCCCGGCTGGCAGCCGGCAGTATAACGCCGCATTTCCGGCTGCAGCAAAAGACGCTGCTCTTGACCCGCTGTTGTTATTGCTGAGCTCCGATTTCCCGGGCCAGATCCTCCAGCTTGACGGTACGCTGTGTCCCGTCGGCCATCGACTTCAAGGCGATTTCGCCGGACGCAAGCTCCTCGTCGCCGAGAATCGCGGTATAACGGGCTTTCATCCGGTCCGCCGATTTCATCTGGGCTTTCATTTTGCGCCCAAGGTAATCCCGTTCCGCCGACAGCCCTTGGCTGCGCAGCTTGTACAGCTGTTTGGTCACTTCAGCATCCGCCGCTTCGCCCAGTGCTACAAGATAGACATCCAGCGGCGGCGCCGCAGGAACGTCAACCTCCTGCTTCTCCAGGATCAGCAGAATCCGCTCCAGGCCGATGCCCAAACCGATGCCCGGCTGGTCCGGTCCTCCGATTTCACCGACCAGGCCGTTGTAACGGCCGCCGCCGCCGACGGTATCGATGGAACCGATCCCCGCCGCTTTATATTCAAACGCAGTGTGCGTGTAATAGTCGAGTCCGCGAACGAGCCGCGTATTCACCTCGTATTCGACACCCATCGCATCGAGATGCGCTTTTACCTTGGCAAAATGGGTGCTGCATTCCTCGTCCAGACTGTCGAGAATGGACGGGGCATCCGTGAATTTATCCTGGTCCACCTTACAATCCAGCACCCGCAGCGGATTGCGCTCCATCCGGCGCTGGCAGTCCGCACACAGGCTGTCCTTCATCGGACGAAGGAATCCTAGCAGCTTCTCGCGGTAGGCCGCCCGGCTGGGAACATTGCCGACCGAGTTGATTTCCACCCGGACTCCGCTAAGTCCAAGCTCACGGCAGAACTGGTAGCCCAGCGAGATGACTTCGGCGTCGATGGCGGGATCCACCGCGCCAAACGCTTCCACGCCAAACTGATGAAACTGCCGGTACCGTCCGGCTTGCGGCCGTTCATACCGGAACATCGGACCGATATAATACAGCTTGCTGACATCGGGTTCGCCGTACAGCTTATTTTGCACGTATGCCCGGACTACACCGGCCGTTCCTTCCGGACGAAGGGCCAGATCCCGGTCGCCTTTGTCTTTGAAGGTATACATTTCGCCTTCGACAATATCCGTTGTTTCGCCGACCCCGCGTTCAAACAATTCCGTTTGTTCAAAGATCGGCGTCCGGATTTCTCCATAATTAAACCGCCGGCACAGCTCTCTTGCTTTCTGCTCCACATACTGCCAGCGTTCCACGGTACCCGGAAGCACGTCCTGGGTACCCGTCGGTTTCTCAAACCGTTCTTTCGCCACTGCCAATCCCTCCTGAACTGTCGCTTCCATCAAAAAAATCCCTCGCCCTGTGATTAAACACAACAGGGACGAGGGATTATCTGAACGATAAACACCCGTGGTACCACCCACATTCCGAATCGGAAGAGCCATCTTCCGGATTCGCTCCAAGCGGTTAACGCCCGCCTACGCGTTCGGCTACTGGTGTCGCGGCGGCATAAGGCCGCCGGCGTTCGCCGGACGTTCTCGGGGATGTCATTCATTCGTTCATCAACGGAATCCTTCCAGCCGTGGGATTCCTCTCTGGGGTTGTGGGGACGAATTACTTGTTCCCGTCATCAAATGTTCTATATTCCAGTCGTATATTGTTAGATTGTACTGAACCGTCCGCCTGTAGTCAAGAAATTCAGACAAAAAAAATGACCCTCCGGAAAAATCCGGGGGGCCCAAGGTGTTATATTATAAAAAAGGGGGTCATGCTGTTATTATAATCAGCCTATATTAAAGGAACATGAACCTAGTATTACAGTTATATTACATAAAAGAAAGCGCTTAACTTCACATCAAGACAAAATCCGCCTCTTGGAGGAGACGGATTCCGGCTTTTTGCCGCAACGTTCGATTAATCGAACACTTCGACGTACGCATGTTTTTGACGAAGGGCGTGAACGACGGCATCGTAGTCGGCTTCGCTAACCTTCAGCTCCATCGTGTAATGAAGATCATCCAGGTCCCCATCCGCAACCGCATCGTTTGTCAGCGGTTCATCCTCGCGGTCCGCCGGACGGTTATCGTCATCAACGGTATCTCCGGCCAGCACACCCGGCACAACCGCGCCGCCGCCCACTGCTCCGGCCGTTGCCGGCGATACGCCGATTCCGCTGCCCGAATTGCCCGTATTAAAAGGGACAATCGGAATCAGAATTTGCCGCTCTCTACCCAGCGGGTCGGTGAGCGCCGACACTTCTCCGCCCTCCGTACTGTAGCCTAACAGCGCTGTTTGTGCCCCTACCGCTTCGTCTTCGGTCCTGAAATATGCTTGAATCCGTCTCATCTTCGATCCCTCCTATAAATTATAATTTATGGGGTGAAGCATTATTGCTGTCCTTAGAGCGCCTTCAGCAGTTCACGCACAAAAGCGGGCTCGTCTTTCGGCGTCCGCGAAGTGATGTAGTTCTTATCCACTACTACTTCCTCATCCTTGAAATTCGCCCCCGCGTTAATCATGTCGTCTTTCAGCGGAGGATAGGAAGTAATGGTCCGCCCTTTCAGCAGCCCCGCACTGATTAGAATTTGCGGCCCGTGGCAAATGGCTGCAATCGGTTTGCCGGCGGCGTCCGCCTCTGTCACGAATTTAAGGATCCCGGAATCCAGACGCAGATTCTCCGGAGAGGATCCGCCGGAAATGACCACCGCATCGTAGTCGCCTGCCTGGACATCTGCAATGGCTTTATCGGTGGTGTACTCCGCTTTTCCACTTTTGCCTTTCACTGTCTGGCCTGCTTCAAGTCCGATGATGTCAGCTTGGTGCCCCGCCTTGATCACTTCATCGTAAGGCACCTTCATTTCGGAATCTTCGAAGCTGTCTGCTAGTAAAAATGCGACTTTACCCATGCTGGAATTCTCCTTTCCCTGTGCTGTTCTTGTTTGTTACTTACCCGAAAACAGCCGCGCGAAAACGGTTAATTTTCGCGCGGCTGCCAGTCCTTCCGGGTGTCCTGCGGCCATGTCGTGCGTTGTTACACGACTCCGTACTTGCGGCAGCCGCGGCAGGCGGCCCCCCCGCCTTAAAGACGGGACAGCCGCAGGCGTCCTAACGGCTTTCCTTGCAGCTCCCGCGTTTCTCCGTTCGTTCTTGCCAGCGCCAGCGCCTCATTCCGGTCGGCCGTCACGGCCGCCGGAAGCTGCCGCCAGAGCTGAAGCTGAAAAGGTTGTCTCATCACTGGCTCCTGTCTGCATGAGCGGCGTCTTCCCAAGAGGCGCCTTCCCGATTGTCTCCTGCTTTGCTCCATCCTCTTCCCATTCTGCCCGCCGCTGGCCGGACCTATTCGAGCCGGTGCAGAGAGTCGATCAGAGAGCCGCGGCAGAGAACCGCCGCACAAAAAGAGGCCCGGGTCGCCCCGTGGCCTCAAACATCTTCTTTTTGCTGTTATGTAGACTGAACGAATGACATACTGATAGAGCGGAGGCTGCTACTGCTGCTAATTTGGGGCTTCCGGTTGCTGTTATTTTCGGAGTTCTTGAATAGGAGTCTTAGATAGCGGGAGAACTCCGAAAATAAAGGCAATCGCGTTCGCACCTACAGCTCAAATTCCCTCCGTGTCATCTCCCTTTTCCTGTCTGACAATGGTTCAGTCTAGTCAGTCTATATAGAACATCGCGGCTAATCCGCGCCCGTGTCATCCCTTGCTGTCCACAAGCAGCGTAACCGGACCCCAATTGACCAGCGACACGTCCATCATCGCACCGAACACGCCCGTCTCCACCTGGAGCTCTTTGCTACGAAGCTCTGCGTTAAAGTAATCGTACAGCCGTTCGGCCTCCGCAGGCGCAGCTGCCGCCATAAAGTTGGGTCTTCTGCCCTTCCGGGTATCGCCATACAAGGTAAACTGCGATACGGACAGCACCGCTCCGCCGGTGTCGGATACGCTGAAATTCATCTTGCCCTGTTCATCTTCAAAAATACGGAGCCCGGCAATCTTGTCGGCCAAATACCGGGCGTCCTGTTCGCTGTCCTCATGCGTTACGCCGACCAGCAGCATCAGTCCTTCGCCAATCTGGCCGGTCACCCGTCCTTCGACGGTTACACGCGCTTCCTTACAGCGCTGCACCACTGCTCTCATCGCCTTACCCCACCTTGGTTTTACTGCATAATCCGATGGACGGTGTACACATCCTTCACCCGTTTGACCCGGTCAACCACCGACTGCAGGTGATCCGTGTTCCGGATAAGAATGGTCATATGGATCATCGCCATCTTGTTTTTGTCAGACCGTCCGGTGACGGCCGAAATATTTGTTTTGCTTTCGGAAACCGCCTGCAGCACTTCGTTCAAAAGCCCGTTCCGGTCGTGCCCGGTAATCTCGATGTCCACGCTGTAGTTGGCTTCCATACTGCCTTCCCACTCGACTTCGATCACGCGCGCCGCTTCTTCCCCGTCCAGATCCGCCTTGATGTTCGGGCAGTCCGTCCGGTGCACAGAGACGCCGCGGCCGCGGGTCACGTAGCCCACAATGTCGTCGCCGGGCACGGGATTGCAGCAGCGCGCAAAACGTACCAGCAGGTTGTCGATACCTTTGACCCGGACGCCGTTCGTCGGCTGGGTCCGCTTCTCGCCGGCAGGCGACGCTTTGATCTCCTTAAGCGCCGGTGTCAGCTCCAGGTGGTTCGCGGCTTCCTCCTGCTCCCTGCGGAGCTTCTCGGTCAGCTTGGAGGTGACCTGCGCGGCGGTAACGCCGCCAAAGCCGACTGCAGACAGCATATCGTCGATATCGTTAAAAGCGAACCGCTTCGCCGCTTCCAGCAGCTTCTCGTCGCTCGTCCAATCGGAAGGCTCAAGGCCCAGCCGCTTCAGCTCCCGTTCGATCGATTCGCGGCCTTTTTCCACGTTTTCTTCGCGTTTTTCTTTCTTGAACCACTGCTTGATTTTGCTCCGGGCATGGGAGGACTGCGCAATCTTCAGCCAATCCCGGCTTGGTCCATAGGAGTGCTTGGAGGTAAGAATCTCCACAATATCGCCCGTCTTCAGCTTGTGGTCCAGCGGAACGATCCGCCCGTTGACCTTCGCGCCAATCGTCCGGTTGCCGACCTCGGTGTGAATCCGGAACGCAAAATCCAGCGGCACCGATCCCGCAGGCAGTTCAATAACCTCGCCTTTGGGGGTGAATACAAAGACAAGGTCGGAGAAAAAGTCCATTTTGAGCGATTCCACGAATTCGGATGCGTCTTTGGCCTCATGCTGCAGCTCCAGAATCTCGCGAAAAAAAGGCATCCGGTTCTCCGGATTGACGGGGGCCCCGCTGCCTTCCTTATACGCCCAATGCGCCGCGATCCCGAATTCCGCGGTCCGGTGCATTTCCCACGTCCGGATTTGTACTTCGGTCGGTTCGCCGCCCGGCCCTACCACGGTCGTGTGCAGCGATTGATACATATTCGCTTTGGGCATGGCGATATAGTCCTTGAACCGTCCCGGCATCGGCTTCCACAACGTATGGATAATGCCGAGCGTGGCATAACAGTCCTTGATATTCTCCACAATAATACGGATGGCAAGCAGATCGTATATCTCGTTGAACTGTTTGTTTTTTGTCGTCATTTTGTTGTAGACGCTGTATATATGCTTGGGACGTCCGGACAAATCGCCCGAAATGCCCATTTCGTCGAGTTTCGCGCGGATACGGCTAATTACGCTGTCGATAAACTGCTCGCGTTCCGCCCGCTTCTTATGCATCAGATTGGCGATCCGGTAATACTGCTGCGGATTCAAATAACGGAGAGCAATGTCCTCCATTTCCCATTTGATCGCCGAGATCCCGAGACGGTCCGCAATCGGACAAAAGATCTCCAGTGTCTCATAAGAAATTCGCCGCTGGCTCTCCTCTGACTGATATTTCAGCGTGCGCATATTGTGCAGACGGTCCGCCAGCTTGATCACAATGACGCGAATGTCCTGCGCCATGGCGATAAACATCTTGCGGTAGTTCTCGTTCTGCTGCTCTTCCTTGGAGCGGAAACGAATCCGTTCCAGCTTGGTCAGACCGTCCACGAGCATGGCGCATGTATCGCCGAAGCTTGCGCGGATCTGCTCCAGCGATACCGTCGTATCCTCGACGACATCATGCAGAAGAGCCGCAATAATGGAGATGACATCCATCTGCATATTAACGACAATTTCCGCGACCGCAAGCGGATGCAATATATAAGGCTCTCCCGACTTCCGGATTTGACCATGGTGCGCGTGGTCCGCAAACTCATAGGCTTCCCGGATGCGTAGAAGATCCTTGTCTTGTATGTAGGCTCCCGCCTTTTCAAGTAATCGCTCTATGCCCATACTCGCTTAGTTCCGTTTCCTTTCTATAATAAAATGAACCCGCATGCATGCCAAATGGTGCAGGTTCCTTTACGTTAGATTTCCACTTACTGGATATGCCTTGGAATGACAAAAAAACGGCTCCGGAATCGAAGTTGCTTCCTATTATGACGCTTGCCGAACCTTACGTCAACACTTGACGCGGCGCGGTCTTTTCATTCGCCAAAGAACGGACAAATTTTGCCCGGAGAAAATGAAAATGTTGTTGAAAAATTGCAGCATACTATTTAATCTAGTAAAGGCGTGAAAAACGGCAAAAAACTGATACAGAAAGAAGTGAATCCATTGCAACGGGAAATTCAAGTCCATGAAAAGCTGCCTTGGGGCCCGGGCTTCCTGCTCAGCCTGCAGCATTTGTTCGCCATGTTCGGCAGCACCGTGCTGGTGCCCAACCTGTTTGGTGTCGACCCCGGCATGATCCTGCTGATGAACGGAATCGGCACACTGCTTTACATTTTGATCTGCCGCGGCAAAATCCCCGCTTATCTTGGCTCCAGCTTTGCTTTTATTTCACCGGTACTGTCAGTACTGAAGGAGCATCCGGATAACGGTTATTCGCTGGCGCTCGGCGCGTTTATCGTAACCGGCGTAATCTTTGCGCTTGTTGCGCTTGTGGTCCGTTTTGCCGGCACCGGCTGGATCGACGTCGTATTCCCTCCGGCGGTTATGGGCGCGATCGTCGCCACGATCGGACTTGAGCTCGTTCCCGTCGCTGCACGGATGGCCGGCCTGATCGCTCCGGAAGGCGCAGCGGACTGGACGCCAAACGGCAGTGCAATTACCCTGTCGATGGTGACGCTCGGCGTTACAGTAATCGGTGCGGTATTGTTCCGCGGATTCCCCAAAATCATCCACATTTTGATCGGTATCGTAACCGGGTATGTGCTCGCTTATCTGATGGGCGAAGTGAACACCGGCGCGATTTCGGGTGCGAGTTTCTTTTCCGCCCCTACGCTTACCACTCCTTCCTGGGATACTACCGTGATATTCACTATTATTCCCGTCTCGCTTGTCGTTATTGTGGAGCATATCGGCCACCTGCTCGTCACGAGCAACATTGTCGGCAAAGATTTATCCAAAGATCCCGGCTTGGACCGTTCGCTGATGGGTAACGGCATTTCAACCGTTTTATCCGGTTTCTTCGGCTCAACGCCCAACACGACTTATGGCGAAAACATCGGCGTCATGGCGCTTACAAAAGTGTATTCGATTTATGTGATCGGCGGCGCGGCGGTTATCGCCATTCTGCTGTCGTTCTCGGGCACCTTTTCTTCGGTAATCGCCAATATTCCACAGCCGGTTATGGGCGGTGTCTCCCTGCTGCTCTTCGGCGTTATTGCCGCTTCCGGTCTCCGTATTTTTGTCGAACAGAAGGTTGATTTCTCGAAAGCGACCAACATGATTATGGCGACGCTTGTACTTGTAGTCGGCATCAGCGGAGCGAAGTTGACCATTGCCGGCGTGGAATTGAAAGGTATGGCACTCGCTACCATTGTCGGAATTGTGCTCTCCCTGTTCTTCAAGCTGATTGAAGTCCTGGGCTTGTCCAACGACCAGCCGGAAATGACGGAGAAGACCCCCGATTAAACCACATCCGTTTGCAGGTATAAAAAGACAGTTTCCGCCGCGAAAGCAGGGAAACTGTCTTTTGTGCTATATGGCGATCTTTTGTAATCCAGCCCGGCAAGCTGTCTGCTCGTTCAATAAAAGCGAACTTTCCGTCTGCGGTGATCCGCTTGATTATTTCCCGGAAAATAGCATGTACTGCAAACCCGGCCTAATTGCAAGGCTTAGTCCTGGTAAGTAATCAGGGACATGACATCCACATCGGGAAGCTTGCTCCGGCCGTTCAGCGCTTCCAGCTCAATCAGGAAGGCTGCGCCCACAACATGGCCGCCAAGCTGGCGGACCAGGTTAACCGCTGTGGAGATCGTGCCGCCTGTCGCAAGCAGATCGTCGGCGATCAGCACGTTTTGCCCCGGCGAAATCGCGTCGGTATGCATTGCCAGCTTGTCCTTGCCGTACTCCAGGTCATAACCTACTTCGATCGTTTCATAAGGCAGCTTTCCGCTCTTGCGAATCGGGACAAAACCCACGCCGAGCGCATACGCAAGAGGAGCGCCAACTACAAAACCGCGCGCTTCCGGACCGGCAATCAGATCGATCTTAAGATGGGCTACCTTTTGTTTCATCTCATCGATTGCCTGACGGTACAAAACTCCGTCCTTGAGCAGCGTGGTAATGTCCTTGAAGCTGATGCCCGGCTGCGGAAAATCGGGTACAACCCGAATGCTGTCTTTCAAATCCAAATGTATCTCCTCCTAAAATTCGCGGAGCTTTGCGCCTCCGCCCACTGTTGCCGCTTTTGTACTTGATGAATCAGGAAGCGCCCAGGCTCCGGGACTGCAGCCACTCCCACAACTGTGCGGGACTGGCTTCGATAAAGAGCTGCTCCATTTCGGCGAGTTCGCCCAAACGGACGAAGTTGCGCGAAGCGGTTAGACTTTTAGCCGCAGGCTGCGGCAAAAACCGTACCTGCCCCCGCTCCCGGCCGATGAATTCCAGCTCTTCAAACACATCGAGCATCATGCCAACCATCCTTGGGCTGACTCCAAGCACTCTGCTGAACCGCAGCACCGTGTCCCGTTCAGGCACCGGTTCGGCCGCGGCAGCGGCCAGCTGTTTGTAGAGATGCTTAAAATGCTCGCGTGTCGGAGTTTGAAGCCGTTCCCGGCTGTCCCGCGCCGAATGCAGCAACGCCACATTTTCCGCATTCGAGAAGACGGATAGTACGGCATCCAGCTGTTCCGGCGTCTCTGGCATATCCAGCAGGCACAACAGATGAATACGTTCCTGTGTTTCCTCCGCGGAAGAAGCTTCAGCAGGAACAATTCCGGCCTCCTTATCATATACCCAAAGGGTCATTCCTTTCAATTCGGTTGTTCCCGGCCGCCGCTCCGGTTTGCACACCGCAGCGGCCCGCATTGGAACCGGTCCGGTGCATGCCCGCAGCAGCCCGGCTATCCGTTCCGCCTGCCGGACCGCATCCGGAGCGTTCCGCAGATCGAATAGCTGCGTTTCGGGTACAGCCAAGTCCTGCAGCATCAGCTGCGGTTTGCGCTGGCCATTCCACTCATTAACCGACAGCTCTGCCAAAATATCCACTCGTGTTCCCGCAGGCAGCAGCCCCGCAAGCTCCCCTTTACCGAAAGCCACGGTCTCAATCGCAGATCGTCCCTGCTGCAGCACAAGCTTTAGATGGCGGTTATCCCGCCCCATCGTCCGCACTTCGCGCACCAGGGCGCCGCGGACGATAAACCGGGGACTGGGATTGGCCATGCCGTAGGGGGACAGCTTCTCCAACTCATCCGCCGCTTCCAGCGTCAATTGTTCGAGCGCATATTCCCCGTCCGCCTCAGTCACCGGCTCAAAATGCTCCGGCTTCAGCACAGCTCCCGCAAACGCCGAGAGAGCTTCGGAGAAGGCATCCAGGGAATCGCGGTGAAGGCTCATGCCCGCCGCGGCTAGATGGCCGCCAAAATGGTCCATCAGATGCGAGCAGGAGGATAATGCCGCATAGATATCGAACCCGGGGATAGAACGAGCGGACCCTTTACACATGCCCGTTTCGGGATGGATATCAAGAATGACGACAGGCCTGTAATACCGCTCAAGCAGCTTGGAGGCGACAATCCCCACCACTCCGACATTCCAGCCTTCGCCAGCAAGCACAAGCACCGGCGGAAGCTCTTCATCGCTCACCAGCTCCAGCCGGGCGGAGGCTTCCGAGACAATCCGCTCCACCACGAGCTGCCGCTCCTTGTTCAGCATATCCAGCTCATCCGCCAGTGCCGCCGCCTCGTCCGCTGACTCTGTCGTCAGCAGGGCGACAGCCCGTCCTGCATGATCCAGCCTTCCGCTTGCATTAATACGCGGCGCCAGCCCAAAGGCGATATTAATTGAATTTACGGTCTGTACATTCACCCCGCTGACCTCCAGCAGCGCCCGCACCCCGGGGAACGCGGACTGCCGCATACTGGACAGCCCTCTGCGGACGATTTCCCGGTTCTCACCGGTCAGCGGCATCAAATCGGCGATGGTGCCGATCGCCGCAATTTGCGTCCAAGCCTCAGGCACATCGCCTGAGAGCAATGCTTCGGCCAACTTAAAAGCAACGCCAACGCCCGCTAGTCCTTTGAACGGATAGGGGCAGCCAGGCAGCTTCGGATTCACAAGCGCATAAGCATCCGGAAGAACCGGCGGCGGCTCATGGTGGTCCGTAACGACTACATCGATTCCAAGCTCGTTGGCATAGGCGATTTGTTCTACCGCACTGATGCCTGTATCCACCGTTACAATAAGGGTTACCCCTTGCTGCAGCGCCCAGTCAATCGCATGGTTGTGCAGTCCGTATCCTTCATTCTGGCGATGGGGAATATAGATATCAAAGGATGCCTTGCAATGGCGCAGCAAAAGCATCATTAAGGACGTGCTGGACACACCGTCGGCGTCATAGTCGCCGTAGATAAGAATATGCTCGCCGTTATCCAGCGCGCTGCGGATTCTGGCAACCGCTTCGGACATCCCCCGGAGCAGAAACGGATCATGGCTGTGCTCCGCCGATCCGTTTATGAAGGCATGAGCTTCTTCAGCCGTCCGGATTCCCCGGTTGACCAGTAAGGAAGCCAGAACAGGAGAAACAGAAAGGCTCCGGGCCAGTTCCCGGCTTAAAGCGGGATCGGCTTCCGGAGAGTTCCACTTGTATTTCGAATGGAGCAATACAGCTCACCTTTCTTTCGCGTGTTTCAGCAGGCTACTGAAGCAATGTCGGAATATCGTTTGCTTCAATCATTTCATTATTGCTCTTATACGGGTAACCCGAATCGTAAGGCACAACTTCCATCTGCACCTCATTGACATGAACAAAACGGGTAAGCAGCAGCTTGCGGGCGCATTCCGCAATTTCCTGAGCCTCCAGCACGGTAATGCGGGGATTAACGCTGATTTTGACGCGCAGCTTCAAATATCTGCCCCGTTCCCTTGCTTTAAGTTCATTGACGCGTATGACGCCATGAACTCTTTGCACCGTCTCCAGAAAGGCAGCCGTATCTTTATGCGGCAGTTCCTGAGCGGAGATATCCTCAAGAACGCCGGTTACCAGCACGTACCCCCGCCGCAGCACCAGACACCCTGCCAGCAGTCCGGCAATCGGGTCGGAATAAAGCAGCGGATGCAGGTCCAGGTACCCTCCGGTCATGGATAAGGCAATGCCGATCATAACGGTTAACGTAGTATAAAGGCTGTAGCGGTGATGATTGGCATATACTGCATGACTGCCGTCTCCCCGATTCTTGAGCGCGCGGAATTGAAACTGGAACAAAATCTCGCCCGCCACATATGCCAGCAGCACCGCAGTAAGCGCATGCTGCCCCGGGGCCTCAAGCTGCCGGTCGGTCAAATCGCGGACCGCCGAAAAAATAATCTGTAATCCGCTGATAAAAATTAAAACAGATAATAAAATGGCGGGAATCGGTTCTTTTCGCTCCGCTTCCGGAAGGGATGCCTGCCCGGTTTTGGAACGGCCGGCCGCTGCACGGAATCTTCCCGGCAGATATTCGGCGGCTTTGGCGGCTGCGTCCGCCCCGGTATAGATCGCATCGCCAATCAGCGCCTTGCTGCCTGTTACAAAGCCGACGCTTCCTTTAACGATTGCCAGAACGCATTCGCCGGATATCCCTATCCAGGACGTTTTTTCTCTTGACGGCAGCGGTCTGTTCATTCCTGTGCCCCCCTTAAAGCGACAGTTCATTCATGTTGACAACAGCGGCATAATACGGAACATCCAAGATTTAATCAAGCCGCGTCACATGGACACGGCTTGATCGCAGCAGTCATATTTAAGCCTTGGCCGGCTTGCTCTTGACCTTTGTCTTCTGGTTCTTCTTCAGCAGCAGCCACAGCGGGCTTGCGATGAAGATGGAGGAATAAGCGCCGGACAGAAGGCCGATAACCATGGCCAGCGAGAACATCCGGATGGATTCGCCGCCCATTATGAACAGGAAAAATGCGGCGATAAATACCGTCAGCGCCGTGTACAACGAGCGCATTACGGTCTGGGAGACACTACGGTTGACCAAATCCTTCAGGTCTTGATAGGACTTTTGTTTGCCGAAACGCAAATTTTCGCGAATCCGGTCAAAAATAACGATCGTGTCATTAATCGAGTAACCGATGATGGTCAACACCGCAATAATGAACGTCAAATCGACTTCCAGTCTCAGGATGGAGAAAACGGAAACGACAATAAACGCATCGTGCAAAAGCGCAATAATCGCCGCAAGTCCGAACCGCCACTCGAATCGGATCCCCACATAAATGATAATCCCCAGACAGGAGAGCAGCACGGCGTAAATAGCGTTCCGTGCCAGTTCTTTGGCCATCTCGGTGTCGACGGTGTTGATCTCGAAGGATGCTTTGTTATCGAGCTTTGTCAGAGCATTCTTGACTTCTGTATCGTGCTGTTCGGTCAGAACTTCCTCAAAGCGGATATTTACCCGTTTGTCGCCTGTCGTAATGCTTGGCTCCTGCTTGATGCCCGCCTCTTTCAAAGCGGTGGCCACCTGCTCTTTGGACAGGTTTTTGGTCAAAGAAACGTCCACATTGGAACCTGCTTTAAAATCAACGCTGTAGTTCAGACCAAAGATAGCCAGAAACAGCACGCCAAGAATCGTTATTATAATGGAAAACGTATAAAAGTATTTACTGAGATGTACGTAATCCAGCTCTTTTTTAAAGCGCATGGATGTCACTCTCCTTTACCCCGAATTGCTTCGGCTTGCTGAGGGTTCCCGCTTTAACCAGCAGGTTCAGGAGATAACGGGAGAAATACAGGTTCGTAAGGATACTGAGCACGATTTCCACGATCAGGATAATCGCGAAGCCTTTAACCGCGCCTGTACCGTATGCGAACATGACGGCCGCAACGATAATCGTAGTAATGTTGGCATCCATTACCGTGCGGAAAGACGACTTGCTGCCCGCCTTGACGGAGGACATAATGCTCTTGCCGCTCTTGATTTCTTCTTTAATCCGTTCCTGAGTGATGATATTGGCGTCAACCGCCATCCCGATCCCCAGTATAAAGGCGGCGATACCGGGAAGGGTAAGCGTGAAGTCCGCCAGTACAAATACCAGAATCAGCAGCCAGGTGTGCAGAATCAGCGCAAAGCTGGCCAGCAGACCCGGAAGCTTGTACATTCCAACCATAAACAGCAGAATCAGAGCCGAAGCGATAAGGCCAGCTTGGATCGTCTGCTCCAGCGACTGCTGTCCAAGCGTCGCACCGACGCTCTGTGAATATTTCTCTGTCAGCTTCAGGGGGAGCGCCCCCAAATTGATCGTGTCCGTCAATTCCCGGGCTTCCTCCAGTGTGTAGTTACCGGAAATGGAAGCCGAACCATCGGTCAGAACCGCCCGGACTACCGGAGTGGAAAGCGGCGTTTCATCGAGATAGATCGCCAGTTCCTTGCCCAAAAGGCGCTGCGTGATTTCCGCGAACTTTTCCTTATCCTTTACCTTGATGCTGATCTCAGGCTGATTCAGATTGTCGCGGCCCAGCTGCGCGCCGTTCTCGACGAAATCGCTGCCTACCATCTCAATTTTGCTGTACGTTCCCGCCGGGTCGCCTTCGGCCGCACTGCGGAATGTCAGTACCGCCGGCTCCTTCATCTTGGAGCGCACTTCCTTCTCGTCGGTCACGCCGGCGATTTTCAGACGGATGCGGTCCGTGCCTTCTGTTGTGACCTCGGGCTCGCTGGTTCCAAGCACATTGGCGCGTCGCTCAAGGCTGGCGGCGGTCTGCAGCAGGGAAGCACGGGTCACTTCCTGGCCAAGCTCGGACGGTTGAGCCTGATACAAAATCTCAAACCCGCCCTTCAAGTCCAGACCCAGCCGCACTCTATCCAATAATCCGGGAGTGGTCACAGCCATTACCCCGGTCAGGACAAGCACGATCGCTATGAAGCTGACAAGTCTTTTCATGGTCTTGCTAGTTCCCCTTTCGTTACTCAATATTCCTATTATAGCCATGCGCCAAAAGACCGTCAATTCTTCAATATTTACCGAAAAAGCCGTCCCCGCCTGCAAATAAGGCGGTTTCAAAACGTTTCCCCGGCCCCGGACGAAGCTCTTCCAGGTTCTAAGTAAGGGAACTTTCTCAATCAAATCGGCCTACGATCCTGCCGTTGTCTATTTTGCAGTTTATTTCATGAGCCTTCCCTGCTGAAAGACGCGTCTTTATTGAGTTTTCCGCAAAAACGGATGACTGCCTGGCCCCTTTACTTTACGCCTTTGTGCAAAAAAATGCAAAGACTGCTAGTGTCAAAACGATGACAACCCAGCACATGCAGCAGCACATCCAGCAAGCCTTTGCGCGGAACATTTAGCGGCATGTTGCGGCATGTTGCGGCATGTTGCGGCATGTTGTTCATTCCTCCGCTTTCCTCCTCAGCCCCCGGTGCATCAGGAAAAGCCCACAGCACAAAAAAACCGCTTACGCGGAATCAAAAGGATCCTTTGTAAGCGGAGATGGTCAGATAGTTCATATAGCTTGTCGCTTTTAGCGAATAAATGTCGCTCACCAGCTTATGCAGCGGCGGCGTGCCTTCTTTCGCGTAATTGCGGCTGACACAATTCCAAATTTCTTTGCCTGTCACGTATTCGTAGCCCATCAGACGGAATTCCTCCGCCTTGCTGCGGCACATCGCCTCAATCTCCCTGTCCAGGTCGGCCTGGCTCCACTCCTCAGCATCCATCAATCGGCACCTCCCGGCAGTCTTGCTGTCTTTCAACGTATGTATTCGCTGCCCTTCCCTGCTTTCCTGCCTCCCTGCCCGAAAATTTATCTTATCCCAAAATCGGAGTCATGCGGGAGGACAGGTTCCGCATATCGATTAAGGAGACAGGTCCCGACGGTTGTCTTACTTCATACCGGAAGAAGGAATGACATTGAAACGACCTTTAAACAAACAGACCTTTATCCAGGGAACACTGATCCTGCTCGCCGCCGGGATCGTAAACCGGATGCTTGGGTTTATCCCCCGGATCGCCCTTCCCCGGATCATCGGCGCCGAAGGCGTGGGACTGTATCAGCTTGGCTATCCCTTTTTTCTAGTCCTGGTAACTCTCATTTCCGGCGGCCTTCCGCTGGCCATCGCCAAGCTGGTAGCCGAAGCGGAATCGGCGGGCCGCGAGGAAGACTCCGCCCGGATCTTGAAGACAGGGATGACGATAAGCGTAGGGCTCGGCATTGTGTTCAGCGCGATCGGACTCGCCGGATCGTCCTGGGTTTCAACGCGGCTGCTGACGGACAGCAGGGTATATTATACGTTTATCGCGATGATCCCCATGCTGAGCATTATTGCCGTCTCCTCGGTCTACCGGGGATATTTTCAGGGCAAACAAAACATGATTCCTTCCGCGGTATCCTCGGTGATAGAAACGCTCGTCCGGATTGTCTTCATGCTGTGGTTCTCTTGGCTGCTGATTCCAAAAGGGCTGGCATTCGGCGCAGCCGGCGCCATGCTGGGCGTCGCTGTGGGGGAACTGGCGGGCATGGCCATTCTGCTGTGGCAGTACTCGCGTTTCCGGTCGGCTGCAAACAAACCTCAGGTGCCGGCGGGCGGCTCCCAAGCCCAATCCGGAGATCCTGCTTCACCGGGCCTTCCCGTATCGGACAAGGAGGAGCAGCCTCAATCGGCCGCACCCCGTTCTTTGATCAGACGTTTGATCGGTATCTCCGTTCCCGTTACCACGGGGAGATTGATCGGCTCCTTCTCGTATCTGCTGGAATCGGTCATTACCGCACGCAGCCTGGCGCTGGCCGGCATTGCGACCGCGGCGGCCACGGCCCAATATGGGTCGTTGCAGGGTATGGTGATCCCGCTGCTGCTGCTGCCCGGCGCATTAACCTCCTCGCTGGCCGTATCGCTTGTTCCGTCCCTTTCGGAGGCGGCGGCCCGTCAGGATATGGAGTCGGTGCATAAACGCATGCACCAGGCGCTTCGCCTGGCCTTGGTTACCGGCGCGCCCTTTGTCGTGTTGATGTACATTCTGGCAGACCCGCTGTGTACACTGATGTACGGAAACGCGTCAACAGCGCCGATGCTCCGGCTGATGGCTCCTTTTGCTTTGTTCCTCTATGTACAAGCGCCGCTTCAGGCCGCATTGCAGGCGATGGACAAGGCGGGCCGGGCGCTGGTCAATACGCTTGTTGGAGCAGTCGTCAAAATCGCGTTGATCCTCCTGCTTGCGTCCCAGCCGGAATACGGAATTTACGGCGCAATCATAGCGATCATCGTGAACGGCGTGCTCGTCACCATCCTCCACGGCTGGAGTACAGTAAGAACGCTAAAGCTGCGGCTGCGGCCTTCGGATCTTTTGAAGACGCTGACTGCAATGATCATCATGGCCGCCGGCGTCAAATATATGTACGCCTCGCTGCCGTTCGCGGGTACGCAGTGGCTGCAGTTCGTGCTGGCCTCCGGCGCGGGCACCGCACTGTATACCGGCATCGGCCTTCTTGGCGGATTATTTTCTCTGCGCGACTTCGAGCGGCTGCCGCTGTTCCGCCGCCGCCGCTGAACGCTCTATTTTTTGTTCCGCATCGGATCAATGTACATTTTGCCCTTGTAGTCCACCGTGCACAGGAACACATCACGGAAATCGGCAACGCCTTTCTGCCGGATTTGCGTCCTCAGCCAAAATCGGGTTTTACCGATCATTTCGAGATTTTTGTCCTGCACTACCCCATCCATGATGAGCGGGATCGGAAGGCCTTCATAACGAATTTTGGTTAGAGGGAGCTTAATATTTCCCGGCTTGCCGGCGGAAAATGTCCTTGGCTTGTTCGTCGGCCGCTCTACGCTCTTATCAATTACGGTAAGCTTGCCTGTCGGCTCCAGAATGGCAAATTCCACATCCGCCGGGGTGTGGATATTCTGCTCACGCAGTTGAACCAACAGGTCGTCCAGATTGTAGCGCTGTTTCCGCATCTCGCCCCGGTGCAACTTACCTTCGGAGACGATAATGCTTGGTTTGCCGTCGAGCCAGAGCCGAAAACGCCGGCTTTTGAGACTAATCC
The DNA here is from genome assembly GCF_046543445.1 of Paenibacillus nanchangensis. Classification (NCBI taxonomy): domain Bacteria; kingdom Bacillati; phylum Bacillota; class Bacilli; order Caryophanales; family Paenibacillaceae; genus Paenibacillus; species Paenibacillus nanchangensis. The sequence continues at coordinate 10,083 of NZ_JBHOFD010000021.1, read as the reverse complement.
AGGCAAGCAGCACCTGAATTAACACAAGCGTAACCATCGGAACAAGGCCGTCGGTAATTGGACGCTCAATATCTTCAATGACGAAAACCCCTGTCTCTGCAATCATAATGGAGATGACAAGATCAAGCACCGACAGCTGGGCAATTTCCCGTTTCCCCATCACACGCAGACTAAGGAATGTGAAGAGATACATCAACAGCGTTAGCGACACATGCGCAGATATATGCCGGAACATGGTTATCTCCCCTTAAACGGTCTTTAGCCGCAGAATTGGTTTTGTGCTTGAAGCGGTAACCCTATTCTGGCCTGGCTGGGAAAGGAACATGCGAAACCCAGTGTATTAATTACTGGTAAATCAAAGGATCTCCTTTACTTGCGGTACTAACCGCCGGCTCTCGCCCATAAAATGAGAGAAGATGCAAGACTTGTCCAAATCATGCGCCAGGGGGGTTTTGACGATGTATTTGATCCGAAGGCTGTTCGCTTGGAGAATTGCAAGTCCCGTGCTATCCGGTCTGCTCCGTTCGTTTGTGCTGATGTTTCTGGGCGCTTTTGTCCTGTCGGTGCTGCTGTGGGGGAGCGGACTGGAAGAAGGCGATCTGTCCCTGTACACCTACATTGTACACGGATTGGCCGCGCTGCTTGGCGGCGGTACGGCGGGTAAACGTTCGGAACGGAAAGGCTGGTATCAGGGCGGCATGACTGGCCTGCTGTATGGGGCCGCGGTGCTGACAGTCGGGTTTCTTGCACTGGACACCGCTCTAAAAGCAGCCGATCTGTTATGGGTGGCGGGGGCAGCTCTGCTCGGCTGTCTGGGCGGTATGTTTGGTGTGAATCTCGGGAAACGTTAGAGCGTCCCCCTGGCGGGCAAAAAAACTGAATCCTTCGGCGGCCGAATGTGATAAACTGTGTATGTCGCTTTGACGTCAGGCAGAGAATTAAGGAGGCTTCAGTTTTGTGCTTTACCAATCCATGGAGATGATCTCTTTATTTACGGTAATTACCGTAGTCGTGCTGATCTGGTTCGGGTCAGGACGTAACCCCTTGGCAGCAGTACCTGTCCTCGGGAAGGAATTGTTTAAGTCTTATAAATTTCTACTTTTGTTCGCAGGCATGCTCGGGGTGCTCGCGTTCAATAAATACGAGCTTGCGATTGAACGCAAAATGAACCTTTCGGCCGACTATACGCCGTTCGTGTTCGGGGTGGAAGGCAAATTCGTGCATCACCTTCAAGAGCTTTTTGTTACGCCTTGGCTGACGCCGGTTATTGTATTCTTTTATATCTTTATGCTTCAATCTGTCTTGGCCGCTTCGCTTGGCGTGTATGCGATTGGACGAAACCGGCTCATGCTGTACGCCACCTGCTATGCGATCCTAATTAACTATCTTGTGGCCATTCCGTTTTATCTGTATTTCCCGGTTAACGAAGTCTGGGCTTACGCTCCCGCCGATGTCCGTTTTGTCATGCTAGATGCATTCCCCAGGTTTGAGCAGGAATACCGTGCGCTCTCCGGGTTGAACAACTGTTTTCCCAGCCTGCATACTTCCATTTCGGTCACCACTGCCCTGCTTGCCTTCCGTTCGGGCAACCGGCGCTGGATGGCGATCACAGCCGTGTCGGCGTGCTTGATTGTATTCGGCATTTTTTATCTGGGCATTCATTGGCTTACGGATATGACGGGCGGCGTTCTGCTTGCCGTACTGGCTTCGACGCTCGGCGTCAAACTCAGTGCGCTTACGCTGCGTAACGAAGAAAAGCTTCCCTTGACCAGCCGGGTTTCAAACTGGAGATAAGATAAGCGGCCAACCAAGCTGTTCCGTGTAACAACAGCACCTAACGATAATCAGCCGGTCGGCCGGCTGGATTCCGGCATAAGCCGATACAAGACAAGGAGCGCCTTCCCGTGATGGGAGGCGCTCCTTGTCTTTGTTCTATGGATACCGCCGTGCCATCTCACAAGAGGCACCGCGTTCGCCGGTTGAACCGGGTATGTTCTGTCATTGCCGGACGGTTATTTACTGTCGCCGGTTACGCCATGGCTGATTGAACCACGGTCAAACGTCAGCTTCGTCACATCATTAACGCGGAGTACAACGATATCGTCAGTAATCTCCACGATTGTACCGTGCAGTCCGCCGATCGTTACGACTTTGTCTCCCTTGGACAATGCGCGGAGCATTGCGTTGCGGGCTTTCGTTTTCTTTTGCTGCGGACGAATCAGCAGGAAATAGAAAATGACGAACATCAGCACGAATGGAATAATAAGCTGCAGAAGTCCCCCTGTCGGCTGAGCAGGATTCGCTAAATATTGAAACATGTTCTCCCCCCTTTACTTGGTATCGCTTACCTTATATTGCTGTCAGAGCAATGAACGTTTAGAAGCCTTTGTCATTGTCGTGCAAGCCGTATTGTGTGAAAAATTCATCACGGAAATCAAGCAGCCGGTCTTCCCGGATCGCCTGGCGTACATTCCGCATTAAATTCAACAGGAAATGCAAGTTATGATAGGTCGTAAGCCGCAGCCCGAACGTTTCGTCACTCTTGATTAAGTGTCTCAAATAAGCGCGCGAATAGTTCCGGCACGTGTAGCAGTCGCATTCCGGATCCAGCGGCCCGAAATCCCGGGCATACTGGGCGTTGCGTACCACAAGCCGGCCTTGGCTGGTCATCGTGGTGCCGTTCCGGGCTATACGAGTGGGAAGCACGCAGTCGAACATATCCACTCCGCGGATCGCCCCTTCCAGCAGCGCGTCAGGCGAACCTACTCCCATCAAATAACGGGGTTTGTTCTGCGGCAGCAGCGGAACCGTGTAATCCAGCACCTCGTACATGACCTGCTTGGATTCCCCGACACTCAGTCCACCAATAGCATACCCCGGGAAATCCATGGAAGTCAAATCTCGCGCGCTTTGCTTGCGGAGATCCTCATACATTCCGCCTTGAACAATGCCAAACAGCCCTTGGTCCTGCGGACGGCCGTGTGCTTTCAGGCAGCGCTCCGCCCAGCGGGAAGTGCGTTCGGTCGATTTTTTTACATAATCGTATTCGGCAGGGTAAGGCGGACATTCATCAAAAGCCATCATAATATCGGAACCGAGCGCATTCTGGATCTCCATTGCCACCTCAGGCGACAGGAACAGCTTATCCCCGTTCAGATGCGAGCGGAAATGCACGCCTTCTTCCGAAATTTTACGCATCTCGCTGAGCGAAAACACCTGGAAACCGCCGCTGTCGGTCAGGATCGGCCGGTCCCAGTTCATGAATTTATGCAGACCGCCCGCTTCGCGGACGATGTCGTGTCCCGGACGGAGAAACAGATGGTACGTATTGCTGAGGATGATCTGCGCATCCATTTCTTTCAGTTCTTCCGGGCTCATCGTTTTGACGGTAGCCAGCGTGCCGACAGGCATAAAAGTCGGCGTCTCGATCGTACCATGCGGGGTATGCACCTTCCCCAGTCTCGCTCCGGATTGTTTGCAGGTCTTTATATGTTCATAGGTGATAGCAGCCATTGTTCGTTCCTTTCCCGATCTTAATAAATATACATGGCGTCTCCGAAGCTGAAGAAGCGGTACCGCCGTTCAATCGCTTCATGATAAGCGGCCAGAATGTTTTCTCTCCCGGCCAGCGCGCTGACCAGCATCACAAGCGTTGATTTGGGGAGATGGAAGTTCGTAATCAGCGAGTCTACAACCTTGAATTCATATCCAGGATAAATAAAAATATCCGTCCAGCCGCTGCACGCCGACAGCTTTCCGTCTTCCGAGCGGCCGCCGGCCGTTTCCAGCGTACGGCAGGAAGTGGTGCCGACGGCAACAATCCGTCCTCCGGCAGCTTTGGTCCGGTTCAGCAGCTCCGCGGTCTCTTCATTTAGAATGTAATATTCCGAATGCATTACGTGCTCTTCAACGTTATCAACGGAGACCGGACGGAACGTCCCTAGTCCAACATGCAGGGTGATATAGGCGATTTGAACGCCTTTTGCCTGCAGGCCATCCAGCAGCTCCTGTGTAAAATGCAGCCCCGCCGTCGGCGCTGCCGCCGAACCTTCATGCCGGGCGTACACCGTCTGGTACCGTTCCTTGTCGTCCAAGTGTTCCTTGATGTAAGGCGGGAGCGGCATCGTGCCGAGGCGGTCCAGTATCTCCTGAAAAATCCCCTCGTACCGGAAACGCAGCGTCCGGCCGCCCATCTCGCCTTCCTCTTCAACCTCCGCGCGGAGTTCATCGCCAAAAATAATTACGGATCCGGCTTTGAGTTTTTTGCCGGGTTTTACGAGCGCCTCCCAGCGGTCGTCGCCCAGATTCTTTAGCAGCAGCACTTCCGCCTTGGCGCCGGTATCCGCTTTGACGCCAAACAGCCGGGCCGGAATGACCCGGGTGTCGTTCAGCACAAGCGTATCTCCAGGCTGAAGATGGTCCATAATATCGGTAAACTGCCCATGCGAGATTTCGCCTGTCGTCTTGTTCAGCGCAAGCAGCCGGGATGCGCTCCGCGAAGCAAGCGGCGTCTGGGCAATCAGCTCGTCGGGCAGTTCAAAATCATACATGTTGACATTCATTCGTTTCAGTCCTTACTTCAAGCGTTTATGGCTTGGTTATCGTTACGTTCCGGTAGTAGTGTTGCAAAATCTGTTTATAATCATACCCTTCATCGGCCATCCCTTTGGCTCCCCACTGCGACATGCCGAGGCCGTGTCCATAGCCTTTGCCGACAAACAGATAACCCGAACCGGAGCTGGCGGCTCTGGCTTGTCCATTGCCGTTCATGATGAGCATACCGCTCGCCGGGCCTTCGCTGGTCCCCGACGCGGAAAGGATGGCGGGCTTGGAAGAACCGCTCATCGAGGCGGCCGTCCCGCCCGAGCCTAGTACAGTATAACCGCCGGCCGGAACAATATCAAACAGCGTACTGGGCAGTCCGCCAAAAGCCGAACGGAACAAGTCGGGATACTTCACCTTCAGCACCGTACCATTGGCTTTGACCTCGGTCACCCGGCCCGACGGCCCCCGTGCCGATACCTCCAGCGACGTGATTGACGAAGGCACGCCGGTGGCTTTGCCCGATAGAAACTTGACCAGCTCCGCAGAGGTGTAAGGTCCTCTCACCCAGCTATAGCTGCCCGATTCTTCCGTTTTGCCGAGCACCACCGCCCGCTCCCCGGGATTCAGTTTGCCGACAGGGTTCACGTCCTGCTGGATAGCCGGAATCGGCCGCACATTGACGTCTTTTACCGTGGCAGTAAGCTGGGATAACCCAGCCGCGCTTTTATCATCCGTCAGCTTCACATTGTCCTCGCGAACATAACCGGATGCGCCGTTCTCCAGCATAATCTGGTACCAGCTTTTGGCCGATGCAGTCGCGGAAACGTCGCCCGGGCTGGCTACGCTGGCAAACATCTCTCCGCCGCTGTTCCATACCTCGGACGGGTCCGCCGTAGCGCCGCCGCTGTTCGACGAGAATACCGCTTCGACGATTTTGCCTCCGCTCATCAGGACTTCGCCGGCCGTGGCATCCACCGCTTCGACGATGCTTTTGGCTTCCGAGCTTACGCCGTTGTACACCTGGCTGAGCGTCGTATCGACCACATGGGCCACATCAAACCGGTTCCCTTGGGACAAGGCGTAGCTGCGCGCGGCAACCGCCTGCGCTTTCAGCGATTCCTTAGGCCAGGAAGGGGATACCTCCGCTCCGACAACGGAATACAAATACTGCTCTAATGGAACCACATTAATAACGGATAAAGAGCCATTCAGTGCACTTAATTCGATATTTCCGCGGTATATCCGTTTGGAACGCTCTTCCACCTGAATGCCTTCATTATTGCCTGAAGCGATAAACACCGGTTTGCTGCCCGCAAGCGCATAATGGGCCGCCTGCCGTTCCGCGTTCCAGTCCAGTCCGGCATCGACGCGCAGAATCAGCGCATTCACATTAGAGCCGACTGGCGAAAGCATCAGCTCTGGCAGCGCAGTCTGAACTTCGCTTTGCAGCGCGGATAAATCCGCGTCGTTCGCCGCTTCGCCGATCCATACCTCAAACTGGCCGTCGTTCATCAGCACCGTCGCCGCATCGAATCCCGCTCCGCTGACCGAAGTCCGCGCCAGATCGGCTTCCGCCCGCGTAGCGTACCGTCCCGCCGACAAGTGGCGGTTTCCTTTTACTCCGGGCGACTGCCCTTCCGGCAGCGAAATGCCGGCTTTGGCGACGCGCGCCGCTGCGCTGCTTGCCGCGCTTTCGCTGGCATACATGCCGGTATAAAGCTGGTATACCGCCGTTCCTTTTTTGGACGTCAGGAACAGCAGCGGTTTATCGCTGGTCGACTGCAGCTTTTTTGCGGCAGCAGCAGCCGTATCCCAGGAGGAAGTCTCCATCACTTTGACCCGGTATCCGTCAAGACTTACACGCACCGTGCTGCCGCCTGTAACTTCAAGCGCTCGCGAAGATCCCGCGGCAGCGCCAATCGACCAAGCCTGCTTGGACTGCAGGGTAACCGTAGGCACGGTTAATTTATATTTGCTGCCAATATCGGCAAAAAGCGCCACCCGGATTGTCTGATCGCCTTCCGCGTGCGCCTGCGGCGGGTTGGCCCAAACGCCGGCTGCCCCAATTGCCGCAGCCAGCAGCACCGTTCCCATTACCCGGGCTCCTTTGCCCCATTGCCGCCATCGATGTATCATTCCATCCGCCTCCCGTTGTCATTTGTGAATCAGGACGGATCCGGAGGAACCGGAAGTCCCAAATGGTGGTAGGCCGCCGGCGTGACGACCCGGCCTCTTGGCGTACGCTGCAAAAATCCGATTTGCAGCAGATAAGGCTCATACACGTCTTCAATCGTCTGACTTTCTTCCCCAATGGTTGCGGCAATCGTATCCAGTCCAACGGGACCTCCCCGGAAGCTGGTGATCATGGACCGCAGCATCTTATGATCGATTTGATCCAGCCCGCGCGGATCGACTTGAAGCAGTTCCACCGCCTGGGCCGTTATTTCGGGTGTGATGATCCCGTCTCCCCGGACCTGGGCAAAATCGCGCACCCGCTTCAGCAGGCGGTTCGCGATCCTTGGAGTACCGCGCGACCGCAATGCAATCTCGTCCGCAGCGCCGCCGACAATGTCGATGCCCAGGATATCGGCTCCGCGCGAGACGATAAAACTCAGCTCGTCAACCGAATAAAATTCCAGCCTGCTGACTACGCCAAAGCGGTCGCGCAGCGGGGCGGACAGCAGACCGGCCCGCGTTGTCGCTCCAACAAGCGTAAAAGGCGGCAAATCCAGCCGGACTGACCTTGCACTTGGCCCCTTGCCAATCATGATATCCAGCGCAAAATCCTCCATCGCCGGATACAGCACCTCTTCCACGGTCCGGTGCAGCCTGTGGATCTCGTCGATGAACAGGACATCCCCCTGCTGCAGATTGGTCAGCAGCGCGGCGAGATCGCCCGGGCGTTCGATGGCGGGACCGGACGTCGTCCGAAGATTAACGCCCAGCTCATTGGCGATAATGTTCGCTAGCGTTGTTTTGCCCAGACCCGGCGGTCCGTAAAGCAGCACATGGTCCAGCGCTTCGTTGCGCATTTTGGCCGCTTCGATATACACCTTCAGGTTTTCTTTGACTTGATTTTGTCCGATATATTCATTTAAATAGCGGGGACGCAGACTCAGCTCCACCGCCTGATCATCCATCATTAAATTTGCGGATATGATCCGGTCGTCCATTGCATTCGCCCCCGTTTCTTAACCTGCGTACAGCCGCTTCAGCGCTTTCTTCATCAGCACGTCGACCGAACCAAAGTCTTCGCCTTCCTGCTTGAGACTAAGCCAAACCCGGTCCAGCTCGGTTTCGGTATAACCCAGCGCCTTTAGGCCGTCGCGGGCTTCGCGCCAAGGCAGTTCCCCTTCGTCTGCCGCTTCGGGGATGGCGAACAGCCCTGTCTGAATCGGCACGCTGCTGAGGCCGTCAAGCTTGTCTTTCAAATCCAAAATCATCCGCTGCGCCGTCTTTTTGCCGATGCCCGGGAGCTTCGTCAGGAACGTCAGGTTCTCCTGATAAATCGCGGAAATGACATGATCCGGCGTGCCTCCCGCCAAGATGCCAAGGGCCACCCGCGGACCGATGCCCGACACTTCAATCAGCTTGCGGAACAGCTTTTGTTCCTCCCGTGTCGCAAATCCAAACAGCAGGATCGCATCTTCTCTGACGTGATGGTGCGTAAAGACCGTAACCGGTCCTTCTGTTTTGGCAAAAGCATAGGGATTCGGGCAAAACACCCGGTAACCGACGCCCTGCACGTCCAGGACGATATATTCCGATTCCAGAACCACCACGGGTCCTCTCAAAAAATCAATCATTTTCGCAGTGCTCCGTTCAGTTTGGAATTAAGCGTGTAGGAATGGGCATGGCAGATGGCGACCGCCAGCGCGTCCGCCACGTCGTCGGGCTTCGGCACCGCAGCCAGCTTCAAGAACATCCGCACCATCTCCTGCACTTGTTTCTTCTCTGCTTTGCCGTAACCGACAATGGCTTGTTTGACCTGCATCGGCGTATATTCCGCTATGGGCAAATTCCGCTGAACCGCCGCCAGCACCATCACACCTCTGGCTTGGGCAACCGGCAGCGCCGTCGTAACGTTGCGTGCAAAATACAGCTTCTCCATCGCCACGGCGTCCGGCTTATATTTGTCGATCAGCTGGAGCATCCCCTCATAAACATGCAGAAGCCGCTCTTCATCCGGCGTATGGGCCTCCGTTTGAATGCAGCCGTATTGTACGGGCGTCAGCCTGTGGCCTTCCTTGTCCACGAATCCGAAGCCGACGATGGCGAGTCCCGGGTCGATTCCTAAGATGCGCAAAGCCTATCTCTCCTCTATCTGATTCAGGGATGTCCCGATCTGTCTGATTAGGTTACTTATGCGTCAAGCGAACATATGTATTCCTTCCTACCATTATAGCAAAATTTATACCTCAAGGGACGATAAAGTTTACAAGAAACCGCTAGACGCCAAAAAGCCCGCAGGTACGGCAAACGCCGAATCCTGCGGACTTTTCGTTATTCCAAACAACCGCCTACTTATGTCTCTAAACGGCTGATCCACCTTTGTCTCTAAACCGCTCGCCCACATGTGCTCTAAACTGCTCACCCACACATGCTTCTTAACTGCCCGGCTACATATGCTCTCCCCGTCCGACGGCATAATCGCTGAACGTGGATAAAACGCTGTTGTATTCATCAGCGTCCTTAACGCGAATACCACGCTGCAGCTCCTTCCATACCTCTTCAGGCAGCGACGATTTCATCGACCCCATGTCCATCTGGAAAAAAGTCCGGATAACCTCCTCCTGCTCCGGCGGGCCCTTAAACAGACTCAGTTGGCCTTGTCCGTTCACGCCGATGTAGGCGTCGCGTTTGCAATCCGGCGACAGGTCATCCACCCGTTCGCTGAGCCAAACATCGCCGCCGCGGCCAATCCACGCCGCTGCTTCCGGATGGCGGTCGATCAGTTCGCCCAACTCGCCGGGCGTCTTTTTTCCGCTGAACGTCACAATTTCCTCGCCGCACAAATACGTAGTCTTTAGATGCACGACACGGGGTACCCCGGCGGATTGAACGACATGCCGCAAATCATGCAGGCTGATGATCCCTGTCGTCCCATTGCGCGGATCCTCGTCGCCGGATGGCCCTGCGGCCTGCATCTTTTGTTCCGCTGCGCTGTGGAAGACGGGCAGCGCATTGTCCGCGAATCCGGACTCCATCGCCGTCCGGAACGCCGGGTCCGCCGCGGACGGGACCGCCGACAAAAGACGGGTCATCCGGCCGGGCAGCACTACAGCCGACCAGGCGATCACCCCTGCGGCGAGGACGGCGCCCACTACCCACGGGGCCTTTTTCCAGCGTCTCCACCGCCGCCATAGTTGTTTTTTCAATCGAGATGCGTTCACGATTATCCCTTCTATTCTGCTTTTTCCTATATCATGCCTGGCGGGGCGATGAATTATGCGCAAATTTCCAAGACGTTAACGTGCAAAACAAAAAAGGCTCACCGATTGCATCAGCAATACGATGAGCCTGTTTATATTCGAGTGA
>NZ_JBHOFD010000020.1:0-136755 GCF_046543445.1 Paenibacillus nanchangensis | reverse complement strand
GGTTGAGCTGCTTCAAAAGGCCTCCAAAGTTTGGAAAAGCGATGCTGTGTTCAGGCAGGGAATGTTGCTGTAACCTAGAGTTACGCACCTTTCTTGTTGGCATGGTTGGTCGCACTACCATGACCCTAACAAGTGAGTTGTTTTTTGTGAATACAAGTAAATCTATTGAATTTGTCTTGCTCACTCAAGGGTCTAAGCCGTTTTTCCAGCTGCGAAAGTTGAGTTCTTTATTTAAAAATCCAAAAAGTATAAAAAACAGTACGGACTCAGGTGGTTTAGTTTCGTCTGGAATCGTACATGGTTGTAAAAGCGGGTGTATTGCTGAGCAGCATATTTTACCTGCTTGGCAGAGTGAAAGGAGTGGAGGTACATCCGTAGGAACTAAACAGGGAATTTATTATTTTGGTGTATATGGGATGGATCACGAATCAGATTACACCTTGGAGATTACCGGAAATAATATATTTCCCCATCAATAACTTCACTTGTAGGACCCCCCTAAGATAAGTGTGCTTAAGTGTACTATCATAGGGGGATTTCTGTGCCTGTCCAGCACGTGCTCAGGCTGATTAGACCCGTTGTCTTGCGCTCTTCGACTGTTCTTGCCGCATCCGCTCCGACAGCTCCCGTTTCAGCCGGAGAAAATCGGGATCGTCCGTGATCGACTCTCTTCTCGGCCGCTCGAACGGAACTTCGACCGTCTGCAGCACGGTGCCGGGGCGGCCGGAGAAGACGTAAATCCGGTCCGACAGCAGCAGCGCTTCTTCGATATTGTGGGTGATGAACAGCACGGAGCGCCGGTTCTCCTCCCACAATTCAAGCAGCCAGTGCTGCATGTCGCTGCGGGTGAGCGCATCAAGCGCGCTGAACGGCTCATCCAGCAGCATTAGCTCCTGGGGGGCGAGCAGCGCCCGCAGGAATGCGGCCCGCTGCTGCATGCCGCCCGACAGCATATGCGGATAAGCCCGCTCGAAGCCCGCAAGGCCGGCCCGGCGCAGCCATTCCCAAGCCTCCTCCCGCGCATTCCCGGGGAGCCGGCCGCGGATTTCCCGCGCCAGCAGCACGTTATCCTCTATGGTCCGCCAGGGGAACAAAGCGGGCTGCTGCGGCATGTAGCTGATTTGCCCGCGTTTACCGGTGCTGTCTTGGCCGTTCATCCGGATGTGTCCCCGGTCCGGACGGACCAGCCCGCCGATGATGTGGAACAACGTGCTTTTGCCGCAGCCGGAGGGACCGAGAATCGACACGAATTCTCCCGGGTCCACTGTCAGCGAGACGCCGCCAAGCACTTGCGTGGTACGCCGTCCGCGGCCGTAGCTAAGGTGCACATCGCAAACCTCCAGCGCGGGTACCGCAATGTTTTGCCGGCTTGTGTCCCGTCCGTCTTTTGGATCGGCTGATATTACTGGGGTTACCGTCATCTGCACTCGCCTCTTTCATGGTTTGGATGGTTTGCGCGGCTTCCAGCGGACAAGCCATTTTTCCAGCAGCGCCATCGCCGCGAACAGCACCAGGCTGAGCAAAACGATAATCGCGATGGCAACGAACATCCGGTCCGTACGGTAAGCCGATTTCTGCAGCAGCATGTAGTAGCCGATCCCCCGGTCCGAACCGATCCATTCCGCCACCACCGCTCCCATCACCGCATAAGAGGCGGATATTTTAATGCCCGAGAATAGGGACGGCACCGAATGGGGCAGCTCCAGCTTGGTGAAAATCTGCCAGCGGCCCGCTCCCGCCATCTTCATATAATTCATCATGGACGCATCGGTCTGATTCAATCCGCCCATCATCGCTACGGCGACGGGGAAAAAGCAGACTAGGGTAATCAGCACGATTTTCGGCAGCAGTCCAAATCCGAACCAAATTACAAGCAGAGGGCCAAGGGCGATGGAAGGCACGTTCTGGCTGAGGATCAGCAGCGGATAAAACGCTCTTTTGACCCAGGGGAGCAGGTGGAGCAGTACTGCGCAGACAATGCCCACGCCTGTTCCTATCGGAAACCCCGTCAGCGTCAGGCGGAGTGTAGCCAGCGTATGTTCCCACAGACCTTGGCCGCCGTTGGAGGTTTCGCGGTAAATGTCTCCGGGACTCGGCAAAATCCAGTCTTCAATGTCAAAATAGGCGGTCGCAAGCTGCCAAAGTCCCAAAAAGAAGACGACCGCCACGAAGGGCGGCCAGATCTGCTTCCAATAGCGGCTCACGGCCGGTATTTCTCCGTCAGTTTCTCCATGCTGATCCCCTTGGGGTTGTGGGCGATCTTGATCTGCGAAATCACGCTTGGGCTGCCCGCTTCAATCAGCGCAGCATGCATCTCGCGTACGACATCAAGCAGCTGCTCCAGTTCGCCTTCCATTGTCGTTTCCAGCGGATTCACTTGATGTTTTACGCCGGAGCGCTGGATGACTTCAATCGCTTTGTCCACATAGGGAATGGAATCCTCATTATTTGGGGTTTTCGGAATAACTTGAATGCTCAGCAGCGTATTGGCCATGATTGCTCATCCTTTCGAATTAGGAGATTGATAAGTTCAAAGAATACAGGGAAGCGGAGTTGTCCCCCTTTATAACCGCTGTTTACTCCGGCAAAAACTCGTTGGTGAACGCTTCTTCCGCCTTAAGCGGCTGCTCAAGCAGCTTCAGCCCGTACATCCAGTCGGCGTAATCCTTCCACACTTCCAGCTTCTGCTCTCCCCACCGGGGCGCATCATCCTTGTACTTCGGGCTCAGCCATTTCTGGCTGGCCAGCACCAGCTTCGCATCCAGCTCGGGCACCGCCTTGCTGAGAAGCTCCGCCGCTTTCTCCGGCTGGTCGATCGCATACTGGTAGCCCTTGGAGGTCGCTTTCAAAAAGGCTTTGACCAGCTCGGGACGTTCGGCGATTTCTTTTTCGCTCGTCATCAGCACCGGTGTGTAATAATCCAGCTGCGGCGCATAGTCCTTCACATACAGCATATCCAGCGGTTCGCCGCGCAGCTCGGCTTCAATTCCGGTCCATGCATAGAAGATCCAGGCAAAGTCGATGTCCCGTTTAACCGCGGTAAAATAGTCGGCTTCTCCGATATTGATCTGCTTGACCTTGTTTACATCGCCGCCTTCCGGCGCCATAATCGCCTTCATGACCGCAGCTTCTACCGGAGAACCCCAACCGCCGTAAGTTTTGTTCTCAAAATCTTTGGGAGACTTGATTCCCCGGTCGACCGGAGCCGCAAAGCCTGACGTATTATGCTGAATGATTGCGGCAATAGAGACCAGCGGGACGCCCTGCAGACGGGCCAGGGTCAGGTTTTCCTGTACGCCGACGCCAAATGCAGCTTCGCCCGAGGTGACCATCGTATCGGATCCGGCGGATCCGGGCTGCACGATTTCAACGTCAAGTCCTTCTTCCTCGTAGTAGCCCAGATCCCGAGCTGCATACAATCCTGTGTGATTTGTGTTTGGCGTCCAGTCCAAAGCGACCTTGATTTTGGTCAGCTCCTTCGGCGCCGAGGTTTGTTCCGGAGCGGCGCTGGCGGCTGTTCCCCCACCGCTGCCAGCCGCACCGCTGGCGGCGCCTCCGTTGTTCCCTCCGTTAGCGCCGTTTGCCCCGCAGCCTGCAAGTCCCAGCGCAAGCACGAGCGTAAGGCTCAGACGGGCTAATGTCTTGACTCCCATTTTTCTCTCTCCTTTGGCGGGCCGGTTGACCGTCCTCACGACAGCCGGCGATAATCCCGGCTTCATACGCTACCTGCCTGCCGGTCCCACAGGGACCGTTACATTCGTAAGGAAAATAAAAAAACGCCCCGGATCGGGACGTTTGGTGTCGCGGAAAAGTTACGGCTGCTAATTGGGCCGTATGTTCCGTCGTTTCCTACGCTGGCATTATCCAGATCAGGTATAAGGGTCAGTATCTAAGGGATACAATCTCAGCCGGCCGTTATCCAGCACCCCTGGTCTATGAAGTTATCGGGTACAGCTTACTTCACGCTGTATTATAGCCGTCCGCCCGCCGATTGTCCAGAGGGGGTGGAGATTTTATGGAGGTATGGAACAAATTGTTCTCCCTGTAAATTAGGCTTCGACAAAATCTTATAATATAATAAAAAAATATGTGTTTTTATAGGTTCTCATATGTTTTCATAATATGCTCCTATAATGTGCTCTCATTTTGCGGCAGGGGAGGGGAAGAAGGATGCAGACAGCACAACGTGAAGCCGGAACGGTACTGAATGAAATTGCAGACCGGGTGGCCGGGAAAGTGACGGACCTTCAGTACGAACGGCAGCCTGATCTGGTGGACCGCTTCGGTCCGCTCGGCCGGCTCAGAACAAGACAGGATTCGCTGTACCACCTTCGCTACCTGGCAGAGAGCGTGTCGATGGACAGCCCATTGCTGTTCATCCAATATATATCTTGGCTGAAGACGCTGCTGGCTCAGTATAAGGTGACAGACGAGGATTTGCTGATCAACCTGTATTTGATTCGGGACGCGGTGGTTCAGAGTGTGGAAGAACCGCATCTCAAGCTGATACTCAGCTACTTGGACATGGGGATTCATCAGGTGAACACAAAGGAACACCCGCTGCCCTTCATCCGTCCCGGACAGCCTTATGGCGGGGAAGCGGCGGAATACCTCGGACATCTGCTTGGCGGAAGAAGAAGGGAAGCTTCCGTTCTGGCGGCCGGCTTGTATGAGCAGGGCGTGCCAATCCGGGATATCTATATGCATATTTTCCAGGCTTCTCAATATGAAATCGGGAGACTGTGGCAGACAGGGGAGATTACTGTCGCGCAGGAGCATTACTGCACTGCCTGCACACAAAGCATTATTTCGCAGCTGTATCCCAACTGGATCGAAGCCCCGAAGCAGGGGAAAAAGACGCTGGTCGCTTCCGGGGTCGGTGAGGAGCTGCACGAAATCGGTCTGCGGATGGTCGCCGATTTTTTTGAGATGGAAGGCTGGAATACCTATCATCTTGGCGCCAATATGCCGGAAGCCGCACTGATCCGGTTTCTGGCTGACAAGCGGGCGGATGTTGTGGCAATCTCCGCCACAATGACTTACAACATTACCTTGGTCGCACGGCTCATTGAGCGTATCCGTAACGCGGAAGAAACACGGAATGTGAAGATACTGGTGGGCGGTCTCCCCTTTAACATTGACCGGGAGCTGTGGTTCAAAGTGGGCGCGGACGGTTATGCGCCTGATGCCCAAGGCGCCATCGAAGCGGCGGAACGGCTGACCGGAACGGCCGGGAGGCTGGAGCGGTAGATTGCATTGAGGCCGCCCGGTCTGGTCCCGTCCGAAGCTGGTGTACCAGCTTGTGCTGTTATGGGAGGAGGCTACTCATAACAGCCGCTGTAAGAGATACAGGCCAAATGCCGAGATAAAGGTGGGGAACGCGTGAAAGACGAACAGCAGGAAATCGACAGCTTGCGGAAGACCATCGAGGGACTGGTACGCGAGATTGTGCTGGGCCGGGAGCGGGAAGAGCAGAACCTTGCCGAATTCTCCGCGATGAACAACGAGATCATCACCACGCAGCGGCTTTTGGCCAAAAGCAACGCAGAGCTGAAAGCGGCCAAGGAGGAAGCGGACCGCGCCAACCGGGCGAAAAGCAATTTCCTGTCCATGGTCAGTCATGAAATACGAACCCCGATGAATGGCATCACTGGAATGGCTGAGCTGCTGGAGGGCTCGCCTTTATCGGACGAGCAGCTGGATTATGTCGGCGTGATCCGGGAGTCCGCTGATTATTTGCTGCGGATGATCAACGATCTGCTGGACTTGGCGAAATTTGAAGCAGGCGGCCTGGCTCTGGATGTGGAAAAAATGAATATACGCACCGTGCTGGACCATGTATGCCGGCTGCTGGGCCCTGCCTCACAGCAGCGGGGCAATGAGCTGGGGTGCCGGATCGAGGATCGCGTCTCGGACAGCTTGATGGGCGATCGGGCAAAAATCACCCGTATGCTGATCAACCTCATCAATAATGCCGTCAAATTTACGAATAACGGGCAGATTGCTGTAACCATAAGCGTCGGGTCCGAAAGTGAAGAGGCGCAGCGTCTCCGGTTTGAGGTGTCCGACACCGGTGTAGGCATTTCTTCCGTGGATATGCAGCGTCTGTTCCTGCCTTATACACAGGCGCAGCGGCGTGAAGGCGTATCATCCGAAGGCACCGGCCTTGGGCTCGCCATTACCAAGGCTATGGCGGAGCAGATGGAAGGCCAAATCGGCGTGGACAGCGAACTCGGAGTAGGTTCGACCTTCTGGTTCGAGCTTCCGCTGCGCAGAGCCGCGGGAGTTCGAGAGGAGAACCGGGCGCCACAGCAGGACGCCGTACCGCTTTTGGTGCTGCCCGCGATACTGCTCGCCGAAGACCAAGATTTGGGCGCCAAATTGCTTGCGGCGCAGCTCAAAAAGCTCGGCGCCGGTGAAGTGCGGAGGGTGAAAAGCGGCCGGGAAGCCGTGGAGGCCTGGAAGCAGGAGGATTACGCGCTGATTCTGCTGGACAGCCAGCTGGAGGAGTTGGACGGCCCGGAAGCGGCGCAGCAAATCCGCGAGCTGGAGGCGGCCGCGGGAAGATTGCGGACGCCAATCGTCGCCCTGTCGGGCGACGCCACGGAGGAAGGGCGCGAGCGGTGCCTCCGGGCGGGAATGGACGATTGGGCGGCCAAGCCGGTTAAGCTGAACCGGCTGCGCGAGATTGTGGAACGCTGGGCGGCTCCCCGGACCGCGCCGGTCCTTAACATGCAGACCGCCGGAGGAATTCTGGAGCTGGACGGAGATGAAGAGCCGGCTATCCTGCGCTCTTTGCTGGACATGTTCAAGTCGGACACGCCGTCCCGGCTGGAGCAGCTTAAAGCGGCTTTTGCGGGCGGGGATCTGGCGAAGACGGGCCGGATTGCGCACAGTCTCAAATCCGGGAGCTTGGGTCTCGGAGCGGATTATTTTGCTTCGCTCTGCGCTGATATTGAGCGCGCGGCGCATCACGGAGACGGTCCGGCCGCAGGCGCCAAACTGCCGCAGCTGTGCGGCGCTTATCTGGATGCCTGCTCAGCGCTGGAGCAACTGCTGCCCTGACGTTGCGCTTATTCCTTGCTGGGGGATTTCCGGCGTTTGCGCCGGTTCCGGAGAGCCCGCGCGGCTTCACGTACGGTAATGCCAATGCCGATGACAATGCCGCTGAGGGTCACGAACAAAGCCAGATATTCGAAGAGGGAATACCCCTGCAGCTTGCTCCAGTCAATATCGCCTTTCAGGTCTTCAATGACCTGGTTCATCCCGTAAATACCGCCCACCACGGAATACAGCGTAAGGATCATCAGCATCTGATCGCGCCGGTTGGTGCTGAATTTATCCTGGTACTGGAACAGATCATCGAGCGTCTGTTTCACTTCTTCATACAGCTTGTCGTTGCCGTACACCTGCCGCACCTGATAGAACAGCTCCCGTCCTTGCGACTGGGATATCAGCTCCATAAAATAATATTTGGCCGAAAATTTGTTGATAGCCACAATCAGCTCTTCCACCTCTTCGTAGTCTTTTTCCACTTTCAGCTTCGCATGAATGTTGGCCAGCTTGAGCAAAACGATTTTATGAAAAATATTAAGCAGAAGCCCGTAATAATACTCCCCGTACATCTGGTTGACCAATTTCCGCGCCGTCTCCCCCTCCGCTTTGCTCAGGCAGCAGAATGTCTGCTCGTTCATCACATAATGCGTGTCCGGCGCCCAGCGGGTGTAGCCGTGGCGTTTGGTATAATCCGCGATATATTCCGGATCGCTTGCGCTTATGTAAGGTCGTCCTTCGAAATCCATTCCATCCATCTGACCCGCGCGGAACCGCAGCTGTTCATCGATCTCCGCCTCCTCTTCCAGACCGTAGAAAGCCTGAACCATCATCCGTTCGTCCACAAAAAAGGGCAGTGTCTCAAAGTAGGCGCCGGTCATATCGGACCGGTCCAGGAACGGCTCCAGCCCGTCGATTACATGCTTAAACAGAAAATCCTCCGATTGGCGGAAGCTCCGGTCTCCCTCGCGGATACGGGTGTGGTTGTCTTCCTCGGAAACATCCTCCAGCATCCGGAACCGGTCGGCGAATTCCATCGCTTGGCTGAAGGTTAGGCCGTCCCGGCTGATATCGATACGGACCGTCACAAAGCCCACCCGAAACGGGCAAAGCAGGACATCTGTAGACAGGATACGAAATGGCAGCTGAAGATTCGGCGTTTCCAGCATGCCCTCCAATGTTTCTTTGCGCGAATATCGCGTAAAAGCCTCGTTATCCGGCTCATGGGGAAACAGTACATGCGCGGCAAAGGGAAGATAGGACCGTTCCATCCGCTCGTGGGAAACGCAGTATCCTTCGCCGTAATAGGCGTCTTCCAGTTCTTTTTTGTGCAGATAAAATGGAGTGTAGCCATGATGCTCCAAATGCGAAAACAGCTTGCTGCGTTCGCCCTGCCGGATCGAAAAAGGGAAAACAAACTGCAACAGCGCTGTATGCAGGACCGGCTCGCGGCTAGAGTTCATAGGAAATCCCGCCTTTTATACATAGTAGGTTACTTTTTATTATTACCCTGTTTAGAGAAGGAAGTACCCTGAACCTGCCGTTATTCCCGGATTCAATCAGGCCGCAACGGGTACACTACTAGGGAGACTATGGTGCGCTGCGCGGCTTTATGCCCGAAGCGGCGCAGGCGAAAGGGGAGCTATCAAATAATGGACAAAGCAACGCTGGAACAGCGGATCGTTGCCGCTCTTGAAGAGAATCCGTACGGCTCATTCGGAACGGTTGAAGCCGGAAACAAACCGAAGGTGCGTTATATGGCGGTATATCACGAGGGATTAAATGTGTATTTGGCCACCGACCGCAAAACGCACAAGGTGGAGGAGCTTCAGAATAATCCCAACGTGTATCTGCTGCTGGGATACGAAGCAGGGGGCACGAAGGATGTGGTCGAAATCGAGGCGACCGCGTCTGTCTCGAAGGATGAAGGTCTCCGTTCCAAGGTCTGGAATCAGGATCTGGAAAAATGGTTCAGCGGCCCGGAGGACCCGGACTACGTAATTCTTGAACTGAAGCCCGGGCGGATTGAGTACCGCGGGCGCGGGGGAGAACAAGGAGTATGGGAAGGTGGCGCTTGACCGCCAGGATAAAGATGAAAAACAAATGGTTCCGCTTCCGAACAGAAGCGGAGCAAGCCGGCCGGCTCCGCCGCCGGCTTTTTTGCCGTTCGGACTGGCCGCGCCTAGTCGCGCCGTTCACGTTAGCCGTGTCGTTTGCATCAGCCGCGCCGTTCACGCCGACCGAGCCGTTCGCGCCAGCTATGCCCGTTCGCGCCAGCCATGCCCGTTCGCGCCCGCCGTGTCGTTCGCGCCCGCCGTGTTGTTCGCGTCAGCCGCGCCATTCCCGCCAGCCGCGCACCAATTATGCCGTTCACGCTGTGCGCTGTTTGCCATCCTGATTCGCGCAGAAGGCCGGTTCAGCTGCGGGACCGGATATTCACGATCCGTACTCTTTTGTCCGGTGCCAGACATGGTATAATGATGTCGCACATATACCATCCACACACCAAAGGAGGAACGGGAATGGACTGCGGAAGCTGCTCGGTGGTTCCCCCGATTGAAGATGAAGGCGTATTGAGCTGGCTTCCATCTCCTCAGGAGCTCAGCATAAGGCTGGCTGATGCCGGCTGGCAGGTTCGGCAGAAAGCGGATGCGGGCAGCATCCCCTACAGTTCAAAAGAAGAGCTGTTTACACTCCTTCGCACGCTCCGTTCCTGGGAGAATGGGAGCGCGGCAGAGCTTTCGGTCTCCATTTCCGGGGACACCCGGAATGCGGGGCTGCCGCGCTGGTTCCCGCTGCCGGAACTGGAGGCGCGGTTTGCGAACATGAATCTGGTTGAACTGATTGCGAACCGTGAATTTTGCAGCTATATGCAGCCTATTGTGGATGAACAAGAACGGATCGCTGGCTTTGAGATGCTGCTGCGGCCCAAGCCAGGGGGAACGGAGTTTAAGCCTTACGAGCTGTTTGAGATTGCCCACCAGACGGGGTTTCACACGTTTTTGGACCGGGCTGCCCGGATTTCAGCGATTGAAAGCGGCGCACGGCATCTTCCCGCCGGCATCAAAAGATTCATCAATTTCCTCCCTTCGTCGATCTATAATCCAAAGCACTGCCTGACTCATACGTTTGCAACGATTGACCGGTTGGGGCAGAAACCGGAAGACTATGTATTTGAAGTGGTGGAGACGGAAAAAATCGACGATATCGATCACCTGAACCGGATTTTTGCAGAATACCGGCGTCAGGGGGTGCAGGTGGCGCTGGACGATGTGGGGGCCGGTTATTCAACGGTCGAGCTGATGAGCCGCCTTGAGCCGGATTACGTAAAGATTGACCGGAGTCTGGTGACGGACTGCGATACCGATGGCGGAAAGCAGGAAAAAATCGCGTCCATCGTCGCCAAAGCCCGGGCATTCGGCGGAACCGTGCTGGCCGAGGGGATTGAACGGCGGGAAGAATTCCGGATGTGCCGGGAAATCGGCGTCCATCTGGGACAAGGTTATCTGTTCGGCAGGCCGGAGCCGCAGCCTCCGACCGGGCTGTTTGCTGGAGTATGCACATAAGGATTCGACTCCCTGAAGGCGCCAGCTTTCGGGGAGTTTCATTACATAGGACAAAGGAGCGTTACTGGCAATGAGCGGAGTGATATTGTATATCGAGGACGACGGGGAAATCGGCCTCGCCGTCACTAATGATCTGCGCGACCGCGGTTACGCGGTCCGCTGGCTTCAAAGCGGAGAACGGGCGGTGGAGGAAGCGGAAGGGTGCGGGCTTGCGGTGCTGGATGTAATGCTGCCAGGCCTGGACGGATTTACGGTAGGCCAGCGCCTGAAACGGGCCTACCCGCAGCTGCCGATCCTGATGCTGACCGCCAGAACATCAATCGACGACAAGCTGCAGGGTTTGCAGTTTGCAGATGACTACCTGACCAAGCCGTTTCATCCCGATGAACTGGCGGCGCGGATTGAAGTGCTGCGGCGGCGGGGCGGTGCTGGAAGCGCAGAGCCGACACGGCTCGGCCATTTAATTGTGCATGAAGGCGACAACCGGATTGAAGACGGCCGGACCGGGGAGGAAATTGCGCTCACCGGCAAGCAGTTTCAGATTTTTTTCTACATGCTGCGGCATTTAAACCAGATTTTGACCAAGGAACAGATTTATGAAGCGGTCTGGAACGAACCGTATCTTGAGGGCGACAAGACGCTGATGGTGCATATCCGCTACCTCCGCGAAAAAATTGAAGCCGATCCCGCCGATCCCAAGGTGATTGAAACGGTACGGGGCGTCGGCTACCGGATCCGGGCATGAGACGCTTCGGATGGTTTGGCCGTTTCCGGCGTTCGCTCCTTTCCCGTTATTTGCTGATTATATTATCGGCATTCCTGTTTCTCCCGTTGTTTTTTCCGGTAAGCTACATGGTTTACAGCCTCGCTGTCGGCATGGTGTGGGATGGCCCGCCGTCCGCCCGGGAGGCGAATCCGCTTTATCCGTCCGGCAAGGAGCTGGAGCTTGCGTGGCACCGGGAAGCGCTGGCGTTAAGCGGCAAAAGCGCTCCGGAGGTTGATGCAAGGCTGGAGCAACTCGCCCGGAAATATGCGGATGCCGAGCTGTTTTGGGTGGATGCTGACGGCCGGACCCGCCGGCATATGGTGCCCGCTCCCAAGCCGGCTGCTTCGGCGGAACCGGTATCAGCCGGTTTGTCTCTGCCCGAACAGTGGTCGGCATCGGATGCGGTTGTGTTTATGAAAGACAGCTATAACAGCGACCCGTTTACGGCGGTGGCATTTATCGGCGACCGCCCGGATGCCGGACAAGGGTTCATGGCCATCCGGGTCAGCCGCTCGCTTATTGGTGTCGAACCCGCGATGAATACTGCGCCGAACTCGTTTTATTTCGCGGTGTTTTTTGTGATGTTTGTCTTGTTTGTGGCGGTGTCCTGGCTGTTCTTCGCCCACATCCGCCGCCGGCTGACGCGTCTGCAGCAGGCCATGACGCTGCCGGGAGAGGACGGAATTCCGGAAAAAATCCCGGGGGGGAGACCCGACGAAATCGGCATGCTGGAGGAGTCCTTCAACACGATGGTGGGCCAGCTCGCCGACAGCCGGCGCCGCGAACGGGAAGAAGAGGAACTGCGCAAACGGCTGGTAGCCGATTTATCCCATGATTTGCGGACACCGCTGACTGTGATCCGAAGCCATGTCCACAGTCTGCATAAGGAAGGGCTGTCCGAACAGGGCGAAAAATCGCTGGCGCTGATGGACGAGCGGATTGCCGATCTCGGCGCGCTGATCGACAACCTGCTGTCTTACAATTTGCTGTCTTCCGGCCGGATCAAGCTGTCGCTGGAGAGCAGGGAAATGCTGCGGCTGATGCGCGAAAGCGCCGCAGCCTGGTATCCGGTATGGGAAAAAGAAGGATTTGAGATCGATATCGATCTGGGGGGCGAGCCGTTTTATTGGCAGATCGATGTTATTTGGTTCCGGCGTATTCTCGATAACTTCTACCAGAACATCGTCCGCCATGCCGGAAGCGGAAGATATGTCGGTATCCGGCTGACGGAGACTGGCGGAAGGCGGGGGATCGTGATTTCGGACCGGGGACCGGGCATGCAGCATACCTCAGAGGCCAAAGGGGCGGGTCTGGGCCTGGCTATCGTCGATGTGCTTATTTCCCGCATGGATCTGCACTGGAGCGTTGATTCCGGTCCGGAGGGGACCGCCATAACACTGACGGGTCCTGAAGTCTTCGGTCCTGCGGTCTCTGAACTTTCATCCTCCGGGAATTTAAACAAAATTTAAACTTCGGACCTCCTTGTCTTTAACCTTCGGGCGGTATGCTTATTTCCGAGGTGAACAAGACAATGAGCGAAATTGTGATTGAAACGAGTGCATTGACGAAGCAATACCGGGGCCGGGCCGCGGTCGACAATTTAAACCTGAATATTCGGCAAGGCGAAATTTACGGCTTTCTTGGACCAAACGGAGCGGGCAAAACGACGACGATCCGGATGCTGCTCGGACTGATTGCACCCACATCAGGCAGCATCCGGGTATTTGGCAAAGACCTGCGCAAGGACAGGCTGAACATTTTGCGTAAAGTCGGATCGCTGGTGGAGTTTCCGTCTTACTACGGTCATCTATCGGCCATAGAGAATCTGGAGGCGGTCCGGCGTATTCTGGATGCGCCGAAATCGCGAATCGGGGAAGTGCTGGACATCGTCTCCCTTAAGGGTGAGGAGAAGCGTCCGGTCAAAGGTTTTTCGCTTGGTATGAAACAGCGGCTTGGCATCGCTACCGCCCTGCTCGGCAATCCCGAACTGCTGATTCTGGATGAGCCGACCAACGGACTGGACCCGTCGGGGATTCAGGAAATCCGCAGTTTGATCAAGCGGATGCCCGCAGAGCACGGCATCACCGTGCTGGTCTCCAGCCATTTGCTGAGCGAAATCGAGCAGATGGCCGATACGGTCGGCATCATCCGGCAGGGACGGATGGTGTACCAGGATACCATCGCCAGCCTGCAGCAGCGGGCGGCCGGGGAAATGCGGCTGATTGTGTCCGAGCCGCAGGCGGCGTATGAATTCGCCAGACACAAAGGCTACGAAGGAAAAGTGGAGAACGGGGCGCTGCACTACTCCCGGATGAACGACGCGCGAGTGGCGCTGCTGGTCAAATCGCTGGTGGAAAATGGACATGCCGTGTACCGCGTGGAGGAGAAGAGACAGTCGCTGGAGGACTTTTTCCTGCAGGTCGTCGGGGGGGAGAAAGCATGATCGGACGCGCGCTGTCGGCCGACTGGCTGAAAATCCGCGGCAAAGGCGTATGGTTTCTTGTCTTCCTGGGTCCTCTTGGCCTTGCCGCCATGCAGGCGCTGAACTTCGGTCTGCGTTACGATTACCTCGTGAACAGGTATGGGGACGATTTGTGGGGAACGCTTCTGGATAATCTGGCCGATTTCGTGCCGGTTGCCCTTTTCCTGGGAGCGACGCTGCTGTGTTCGCTGATTGGAAATGTGGAGCATCAGATGAGCTCGTGGAAGCAGCTTCTGGCTCTGCCGATCTCTCGCACTTCAGTGTTCCTGTCGAAGCTGATTCTTACTTTGTCACTGCTGGCTGTGTCCTGTGTGCTGCTGTCGGTATCGGCCGCCGCGCTGGGATGGGCGCTTGGGTTCCCGCTTGGCGAGCTGCCTGTAGTTGACCTCATCCGGCTCGGATTCGTGAGCTATGCCGCGGCGCTGCCAGCGGTTTCGCTTCAGCTCTGGATGTCGCTGTCCTTCCGCAATCAAGGATGGCCTGTAACCATCGGCGTATTTGCCGCGGTCTTCTCCTTGTTCGCCGGGGCGGTGTCGGAGTACATTCCGCTGGCCTGGCCGGCCCTGGCCTGGTCGGGACCGCACAAGGAATGGTTTGCAGGCGGAGGCGCCGCGCTTGGTCTGCTGCTGCTGCTGCCCTTTGCGATGCATTTTGCCAGAAAGGATGTGGCTTGAATGTTCAGAAGAATTCTGGCCGCCGAACGGCTCAAGATGTCGAAGGGCAGAATGTGGCTGCTTGTTCTCGCCAGCCCGCTGCTGTCTCTGGCTGTAGGTCTGCTGATGGACGAGTCGGAGGTAGGCTTGACCTGGGCAATGGCCGCCGGGGGGATGTCGATGGTGCACGCCATGCTGCTGCTTCCGATCTTGTCCGGGCTGTTTGCGGCGCTGCTGTGCCGCTACGAGCATACCGACGGAGGCTGGAAGCAGCTGTTATCGCTGCCCGTTACACGCACGGCCGTTTATGTTTCCAAGTTTCTGATGATCGCTTTCCTGCTTGCCTGTACGCAGCTTCTGATGCTGGCGGTGATCGTGGTAATCGGCTTGACCAAAGGCGTGGAAGGAGCGATTCCATGGACGATGCTGCTGCAATGTGTGCTGGGCGGCTGGGTAGCCTGTCTGCCGCTTGCGGCGCTGCAGCTCGCGGTCTCGCAAGCATGGAGCAGCTTCGCGGCTCCGCTTGCGCTGAATGTCAGCTTTACGCTCCCTAACATGCTGATTGCCAACTCTGCGACGTATGGACCTTATTATCCGTGGACACAGCCGATGCTGGCGATGATACCGAGGGGCGAGCAGGACTTTGGAGCGTTTAATCTGCCGCTGGAGAGTTTGCTGATTGTGGTGTTGGGCAGCTTTGTGCTCTTTTTTGGGGCAGGATTTTTGTCCTTCAAACGTAAAGCCGTCTAAGCAGACGGCAGGCCGGAGACGGATTCGGCCCGGGCTTCCGGTGAATGGACACCGGGGCCTTTTCTTTTATATAATAGGGACACAAGGTCGGCCAAGGGCCGATTAATCCGACAGAAGGAGAGAACCGATGGAACCGGCGACAACCGAAGAATGCGACAAGGCTTGCGGCGGCTTGGACCCGGAAGTCCTGCAGGTCGAACTTCCCGACCGGACGACTACGGACAAGATGGCCGAGCTGTTTAAGGCATTGGGCGATCCGACCCGAATCCGGATGATTTACGCACTGTCCCTGAGAGAGCTGTGTGTGCACGACCTGTCCCGCGTGCTGGATATGGGACAATCGGCGGTCTCCCATCAGCTCCGGTATTTGCGGAATTTGCGGATTGTCAAACGCCGCAAGGAAGGCAAAACCGTATTTTATTCCTTAAACGATGCGCATGTGGAGCAGATTTTTAAGCAGACGCACGAGCACATCAGCCACGAATAGGGAAACGAAATCACAGCCGCCCGACGGGCGGTTTAACAGGCCATCCGGGATCTCCGGTTGGCCTGTTTTTTTGCAGGTTTTGGCTGATAGAGGTCGCTGAGTTTATTACGCCGATTTCCGGAGGCGGTCAGGAAAAATAAAGCCCGCAAAGTCCAGGGTTCGGTTGACACCTTTCGGATTCGGGGAATATAATACGGGTAAAGATATTATATGAATAATTGCTCATATATAGTTCATTTTTGAAGGGTTGTGACCGATCATGAGCACCGCCGGAAATAAACTTCAGAAGAGCGAGTGGATACTGGAAGGTCTGGACTGCGCCAACTGCGCAATGAAGATTGAGCACAAGGTAAGCAAGCTGGAGGGTGTGGCCTCCTGCTCCGTCAATTTTGCGACCAAGACGCTGGTGATGACGTCGTCAGCGGATCCGGAGACGGCTGCGGAGCAGGTGCAGCGGTCCGTTACGGCAATCGAGCCGCATGTGAAGGTAAAACCGAAACGGCGGCGGCTGCCCGCAGCTTCTGCGGGTGACAATCATGGAGACAGGCATCATGGTCATAGTCATGAAGACAGTCATCATGGGCATGATCACAGAGGCGGCCAGCTTCAAGATCACACTGGACTTGCGGACGGGCGGACGCACAATCATGATCATCCGCATGCGCATAATCACACTCCTAGCCACAGCCATAGTCACGGCGCGCAGGAGGAAGATCATCATGGCCATACGCACGCCGTGGACGGCAGCGGAATTTCCCGGAAGCTGTGGCGGCTGGGCGGCGGAACGGTAATCGCGGCATTGGCCTGGTTTGCGCCGCTGAATGAGGCTGCAAGTCTGGCGCTGTTCCTGGTCGCCTACCTGCTGATTGGGGGAGACGTCGTCTGGCAGGCCGTCCGCAATCTGGTCCGGGGCCAGCTGTTCGACGAATTTTTCCTGATGTCCCTGGCTACTGTAGGCGCGTTTGCTATCGGGGAATATCCGGAAGGTGTGGCGGTCATGCTGTTCTACCAGATCGGTGAGCTGTTCCAAGGCATCGCCGTGAACCGTTCCCGCCGTTCGATAACGGCGCTGATGGACATTCGCCCGGAATATGCGAACTTGAAAGTTGGGCCGGAGGTGCGCCGGGTGGCGCCGGATGAGGTGGCTGCCGGGGATCTGATCGAGGTCCGGCCGCGCGAAAGAGTGCCGCTGGACGGAACTGTGGTGGACGGTGTCTCTATGGTGGACACTTCGGCACTAACGGGCGAGTCGGTCCCGCGTTCCGTCAAGCAGGGCAGCGAGGTGCTGGGCGGCTTTATTAACAAAAACGGCGTCATTACCGTCCGTGTTGCGAAAACTTTTGGAGAATCCGCGGTGGCGAAAATCCTCGATCTGGTCGAAAATGCGGCGGGTAACAAAGCCCGGACTGAAAACTTCATCACTAAATTTGCCCGCGCCTATACGCCGGTTGTGGTCATTACGGCGGTTCTGCTTGCGTTTGTGCCGCCGCTGCTGATCAGCGGGGCCAGCTTTGAAGATTGGATTTACCGTGCGCTTATTTTCCTTGTCATCTCCTGCCCCTGCGCATTGGTTGTTTCGATTCCGCTTGGATTCTTCGGAGGCATCGGTGCGGCTTCCAGGGCGGGAATCCTCGTTAAAGGCAGTAATTATCTCGAGGCGCTTAATGATCTGGAAATCGTGGTGTTTGACAAGACGGGCACATTAACCCGGGGCGAATTTAAAGTAACCGGCATCTACCCTGCCGAAGGAACAGGCCGTGAGGAGCTGCTGAAGCTAGCGGCTTATGCGGAAAGCTATTCCAGCCATCCAATCGCGGAGTCGGTCAAAGCTGCTTACGGCGCGGATATCCCGCGGGAGGCGGTGCGGGGTTACAACGAAATCGCTGGACACGGCGTCGAGGCGGAGATCGGCGGGCGCCATGTGCTGGCGGGGAACGCCAGATTAATGGAACAACGGGGGCTTGCAGCCCTTCCGCCGCAGGAGACCGGGACGGTCGTCTATCTGGCGGTGGACGGGGTTTATGCCGGATGCCTGGTAATCTCTGACGAAATCAAACCGGACGCCGCGCAGGCCGTCGCCTCCTTGAAAGCAATGGGAATCCGGAAGACCGTGATGCTGACAGGCGACGCGGCATCCGTAGCGGAAGCGGTAGGCGGCCGCCTCGGAGTGGATGAAGTGCATGCCGAGCTGCTGCCGCAGCACAAGGTGGAACAGATTGAACGGCTGGAGCAGACCCGGACCAAACGGGGTAAAATTGCCTTTGTCGGCGACGGAATTAACGATACGCCGGTGCTGGCCCGGGCCGATATCGGCATCGCTATGGGCGGTCTCGGCTCTGATGCCGCAATCGAAGCCGCCGATATCGTCATCATGACCGACGAGCCGTCCAAAATCGCTGAGGCGATCCGGGTAGCCAAGCGGACCCGGCGGATCGTGTGGCAAAATATCGGGTTTGCGCTTGGCGTCAAAGCGGTATTCCTGCTGCTTGGAGCCTTCGGCATCGCCACCATGTGGGAGGCGGTCTTCTCGGATGTCGGCGTTACGCTGCTGGCGGTGCTGAATGCCATCCGGGTGCTGCGCAGCCCAGAAGCGGCAGCTGTCTCCAGCCAGCCGGCCCAGTAAGGGCGCTGAGTCAATACAGTTTAAAATACAAATTAAGCCCTCACCGGAAGAGGCGGGATTTCGTCCGCTTCTCTGCCGGTGAGGGCTTTTTTGATGCAAAAAGAATGGGAGAGAGCGCGGGAAACCGCTACAGGTTCAGACTGTCGATGCCGCGCCGGATGATGCCGCAGGAATGGGCAAATTTGGCCGCTTCGTCCTCGCTCAGCTGCAGCTCCAGCAGCTCCTTGATCCCTTCTCCGCCGATGATCGCCGGTACGCCCGCACATACGCCGGTCTGCTCGTACTCTCCCTCAAGAATTGCAGAGACAGCAATGATTTTGTGGTCGTCGTTGAAGATGGAGCGGGTAATATAAGCGAGCGCGCTGCCGATACCGAAGTGGGTCGAGCCTTTGCGCGTGAAAATCTCCCAGCCGGCATCCTTTGTCTTTTGGGCGATGTCATCCAGGTCCAGATCGCGGAACCGCTCACGGTGCTGATCCAAAATATGCAGGATCGGCTTGCCGCCAATCGTCACATGCGACCAGGCGACAAATTGGGATTCGCCGTGTTCGCCCAGCGCGTATCCGTTGACGCTTCTCGGGTCGATGCTGATGACATCGGACAGCAGCGTTTTCAGCCGGGAGGAGTCGATGGAGGTGCCGGTTCCGATGACACGGTGGCGGGGCAGGCCCGATTTTTTCCATACCATGTAGGTAACGATATCCACCGGGTTCGCCGCCACGACAAAAATCCCGTCAAAACCGCCGGCCATGATCTGATCGACAATTTCACCGGTGATACTTGCCGCGGCATCCAGCACATCCAGGCGGGTTTGGCCCGGATGCGGATTGGCTCCCGCCGTGATAATAACGACATCCATGCCCGCGCAGTCCGCAAGCGTGCCAGCGTATACCTTCGTCCGGGTCGCTGTGAAATCCACGCAGTGGGACAGATCCAGCGCTTGGGCCACCGCCCGGTCGTACGTCTTGTCAATCATCATAATCTCGTCGCAGACCGCCTGGTTGACCATCGAATAGGCGCAGCTGGAGCCGACCATACCGGATCCGACGATTGCCACTTTTCTCGATTTGCTCTTCAATTGACATCCTCGCTCTCTGCCTGAGTGCCGTTTTTCTTTATTTTACCGCAACTCTCCCGAACTTACCTGACATGGGGCCAAAGAAAACGTAGGGGCTCGCTCCGCTTTTGTGAAAAAGAGGAAAAACCCGGATTTCCGGCAAATTACGCCGGTTCCGGGTTAAAAAGGCTGCAAGCGCGGCCAAATCCGCACATTATTCAAGTTCGCGGCTGAGTCAGTCTGGATTCCGGAGGGACCATCGCGTTGTAACGCTTCAGCATGAACAGCCGCCAGTGCAAAATCATACCAAACGCGAGGGTAAAAAACAGTCCTGCCGACTGCGGGATAGACACATAGGCGTTAATAAATTCATGCAGCAGCGAACGGACCGCCAGCAGGCCCAACAGGATAAAAGCGAAGCTCTTCGAGCGTTGTGCAAAAACTTGTCCTTCCCTGTGTTCGAAGGTGGTGGTGCGGATCAGGGGATAGGCAAAAATAAACCAGCCCGCCGCAAACGCAATCAGCGCCCACCACAGCGGTACACGTACCTCAGGGACTACAAACATAGCGAATCCGGTGGACATGCCAAGCGGCGGAATCAAAATTTTGCGGATGGTGACCGGCCGGTGGCTGGCTTTCAGCCGTATAAAGATGACGGCCAGCGCCATAACAATGGCTCCTACCGTCGAACCGATATGCAGAAGCGAAGGGTTAATGCTGCCCATGTTCCACGACCTCTCTGTGAGCATAATCACTTTTATTATAGCAGAAAAAGGGAGTCCGCACATTTCCCCTCAATCGGACCTTTTCTCCACCCCGGCCAAAACGAAAAAACAAAAACGAAACGTCTAATCCTGATTCTTTCCTATATAATAGGTGAAATATGTACTCTCACCACAAAATATGTAGCGGAATGGTCTGATCCATAAAAAATAAACCGCCGGAACTCCGGCGGTTTATTTCCCGGACACCCGTTAACGGCTGTCCGTCAGTACTGTGCGGCTATCATTACGAGCGGCTGCGGCCGCCAACCGAACGCAGAATCAGGCTGACGATGAAAATCAGCACGACCGCTCCAATCAGAGACGGGATGATGTAGAAGTCGCCAATTTCCGGACCCCAGTGACCCAGGATCAATCCGCCGAGCCAGGAGCCCAGAAGACCGGCAATAATGTTACCAATAATGCCTCCCGGAATGTCTCTGCCCATAATTAGACCCGCCAACCAACCGATCACGCCGCCTACGATTAATGACCATAACAAACCCATTTTTCTCAGCTCCTTTTTTGTTTAACTCTTGGATGCTAACTATTAACCTCAACCTCCGGCGTTTAATCAGGTGTCACATTTTGGAGTGCGCTGCAGGAATGGAGGAAACCAATCCGGAACGGGCCCCATAAACTTGACATTAGATGAAACGCTTATTCCGGCTGCTCCCCGCAAACCCGTGTAAAAATTCTTGTACGCTGTTTGCGTAAGCCGGTATCCGTAAAGGGTAATAGAAGGTGAGTACATAACCGAACGACCAAAGGAGAGACGACATGGAAACGATGAACCAAACGTACTTTTTTGCTGGCACTTATGCGCAGGAGGAGGAGCCGGGCATCTACCTGTGTTCAATCCATCAGGAAACCGGCGAGATGACGCTGGTGCAGTCTTCCGCTGGCATCGAGAATCCCTCCTACTTGGCAATAAACCGGACCGGAACAGTGCTGTACGCGGTCAGTGAAAAGGAGGACGGGGAGATATCCGCCTTTTCCATCGGGCCGGATCGTGTGCTCCAGCCGATCGGTTCGCGCCGGACCGAGGGAGGAGCGCCCTGTTATGTTTCCCTGACACCAGGGGAAGAATACATCCTGACAGTAAATTATTCAGGAGGCAACGTAAATGTGTTTGCTGCGGAAGCCAATGGGGCGGTTGGAGAGATGATTTCACAGGTGCGGCACAGCGGTTCGGGTTTCCGGGAAGACCGGCAGGAGGGGCCTCACCCTCATTCGGTATTGTCTGACCGGCAGGGGGAGAGAGTATACGTATGTGATCTCGGGCTCGATCAAATCCTCATTTACAGGCTGGAGAACGGCCGGCTGGTCACCCACCGCGAAATTGAACTGCCGCCCGGTTCGGGACCAAGGCATCTGGCCGTGCATCCGTCCGGGAAGTGGATTTACGCGGTGAACGAACTGAGCAATACGGTTACCGTGTTTGCAAATGACGAGGTTAACGGGGATTTGAAATTGCTGCAGCATCTGCCGACGATCCCCGCACAGTATGCGGCAGGAAGCGACGATACCGCATCGGAAATCAAAGCCTCACCTTGCGGCCGGTTTGTGTACGTATCGAATAGAGGGCATGACAGCCTGGCGCTGTTTCATGCGGATCTCTCCACCGGGCTGCTGGAGGCCGCGGACTGGCAGACGTCAGGCGGGCGGACCCCCCGCAACTTTAATCTGGTCGGCGGACTGCTGGTGGCGGCAAATCAGAACAGCGGGAATCTCGTCTCTTTCCGGATAGACAAGGAGACGGGCCGGCTTATACCAACCGGTTATGAACTGGAGATTCCGTCTCCGGCATGTGTTGTTCCGTTGCCGCAGCAATAACGGAGATTAACGTGCGGCAGCCCCTTCCAGTCCCGGTTCCCGGCTGACGTCGCGGTAAAAGCCGACATCGTCCAGCATGATTTTAGCAGTCCCGCGGAAATGGAAGGTGATGGAGGCCAGTCTCTCAGGCATTAGAGCTGGCGAAACCGACCGGAACAGGCCAAAAGGCAGCCGGTAAGTCTGAAATACCGCTTCCCGCGGATCTCCATATTTGCCGTCCGATACCCGCTCCTCCAGCATGGGGCTCCAGGTGAAGCGGGTAAAGGGCAGCGGCTGAGGAGAGCGGAAGCGGTCCAGCGGCAGGCGTACGGATACACCGCTCGCGTCCGTCAGTTCGACCTCGACAGGCAGAGCAGTTTCCGGCGGGGAGGCTGCAGGTTCTTTATCCGTAATCTCTGCGCTGCGGTTGGACAAGGAGAAGGCAATTCCCCTTGCCCCCGACAGCGCCGCTCCCATTCCCGAATCACTGGGCAGCGTAATTCGGTAATACGCCTCGCCAGTGGAGCCGGGCCCCCGCTCCAGCACAGCGCCGAAGGTGCCTTTGCTGTTCGCCTGCCGGTCCCGGACCGGCTCTTCATTCCAGCGGAGCCCTTCGGCCGAAATGGTGCCGAGCGTCCCCGCCGTGCTTTTATTGCGGTCTTCGTCATAACGGACCAGCGGTGCAAACCCGCCGCTTTCGTAGCGGTTGAAATAGACCGTATCCGGCAGCCACTGCCTGGCGCTGCGGTAATCCTGGAACAGTCCCAGATAATCTTCCGTCTCATGGAGCGCCGTTTCCATAAACGCCGATACATAAACCTTGGCGATCGTACGTTGGGCCTCACCGTCCATGATGCGGCTGCGGTCAAGAAACAGGCCGGCAGGCAAGGAAAGATCCGTTAGTCCCCAATCTGTATTGAACTGGCTGTGGTTGGCATCTCCAATATACAGCGACGCTTTGAAGGCGGTTGAGCCGGGAGAATAACTCGCCCGGTTATACTGTCTGTCGCCATAAAAAATATGAACATCCCCGTCCCGTGCGCCCTGCAGCGTCAAATACGACACATTGCTCAGCTTCGCCTGCCGGTCATCCACATTTTTGTCGGTTGGCGCCAGCGCGGCTACTGCAGCGATACGGAACCGGTCCGCGGCAGCCAGCACGGGGTCGTCTTTGAACCAGCGGCGCGCATCCGCGGCCATAGCGGCCGCCTGGCCGCCCCGGGAATGGCCGACAATCGCGGTCCGCGAGGTGTCTACACGGCCATAAAACGGATTGCCCGGCTGGCCGGCAAAGGTGGAGATCTGCTCCAAATGCTTGAGAATCAGCCAGGTCCGCACTTTCATGTCATTGTCGGGAATGCCGGACCATGCCGAATAATTGACAAAGTTCTCGTCCAGCGATATGGCGATAAACCCCCGGCTCGCAAGCAGTTCACCCAAATAGCCGTATCCTCCGTCTGAAAAATCCTCCATCATATGATTGCCGTGGACAAGCAGAACAAGCGGATAAGGGCCGTCCCCCTTCGGCATCCAGACCCGGGCGTTAAGCGGCAGCGCGTTTTGGCTGAATCCCCAGAACAGCGACCGCAGCCGGGGCCACTTGGTAATGTATGCAGAGGCATCGGCTGAAGAGGAAAGCAGACTTACCGCCTCACCATACTCCGGCCGATGCAGATCTTTGCCGCTGCCGTAAGTGAAGGTGGTATAAGCAAAGCCGCCTGGAAGGGACGGGTTGGCGGCGGAGACTGGCAGCACCGTCCCGGCAGGCTCCTGCTGGAGCGGAACCGCTGTGCCGGCAGGATTGGCCCAATCCACCGGCAGGAGCGTCAGCAGGCCTGCAGCGGCGGCGATAGCCAGGGCCGGAAGGAAACGCCGGCGGTACAGCAGGGCGAAAAACAGACCCGTGACCGCGCCAAGAAGCGAAGCCCCGGCGGCAATGACGCCCGCAGCCGCTGAATCGACCTCAGCAAAGTAGAAGACGGCAAACACGATGCCCGCGCTCGACAGCACACAGCCGGTATAAAGCCGTGGAACGGGGATTGCGGCGAGGGCGAGCAGCAGGGCCAGGACATTGCCAGCCACAGCCAGCGTCAAGGTGCTGGCCGCGGCCGCAAGCAGAAGGTCGACGGCAATTCCGAAGCCGGTCGGGATACCGAGTACGGTGACTGCAAAAGCAAGGAAGCTGAGCGTCCAGCTTCCTCCGATCGCCAGCCTCCACAGCGGTGTATCATAACGGTAAACCGTTTGTATTCGTTGTTTCAGTGTCCCGATTAACCGCCGGGATGCCGGGGGCCTCTGCGGTATAAGAGGCGCATCGCCCCGCTCCAGTCCCAAACCCATTGCTGTATCCCCCTCAATTCATTCCGCAGGCCGCCCGCTTTGCGCTTTTTTTCTCATTTCATCAGGCATCGGCCAACCCATTTTCCCATAAGATGTAGCAATAATATTACTTTGTGTCTTCGTTTACAAGGGGCGCCCGGATGAACTGTTCTGGTATTTTGCGTAAAACAAGGCAGCGGGTAAGCTGTGCCTATGCATGGTCTTGATGAGACTATTTTTTTGCTTTTTTTCACCAAAAAAGGTTTGACAGACTGGGCTAGCATCCTTATGATGTCAATATAACCTACTAATTAGGTAGGAATAATAAAATATGTTCTTACCGTACAGACGGAGGAACGCCGCAAAACATGCCAGGGGAGAAAGAAGCCTATTGGTTCGGCATGCTGTGTGCGTTTTTCCGTCTTTTTGCGTACGGCGGATGCAAAATGATCTTACATTTTGGGGGAGTGACCGGAAATGAGAAATCGGAACAAAATAAAACTGCGCGCGGCGGCTGGAATGCTGCTGATCCTGGCTTTGGGGCTCACGGCCTGCGGAAACGGGGGGAACAACGCGGGGGACGCTGGGACAAATGAAGCTGCTGCTAAACCCACAGAAGGTGCAGCAAGCACGGCGGAAACCTCCGCCTCCCCCGCAGCCGCCAAAGAGCCCGTTGAACTTCTGAATGTATCGTACGACCCGACTAGAGAATTGTATGAGAGCTACAATAAAGCATTTGCAGCCTACTGGGAACAAGAGCATGGTCAAAAGGTAACGGTCAAACAATCCCACGGCGGCTCCGGCAAGCAAAGCCGTTCCGTTATCGACGGGCTCGAAGCCGATGTAGTGACCTTAGCGCTCGGGTACGATATCGACGCGATCCAAAAAGCCGGTTTGATCAATGAAGGCTGGCAGTCCAAGTTTGAACATAACAGCTCGCCGTATACTTCCACTATCGTGTTTCTTGTCCGTAAAGGGAACCCGAAGGGGATCCAGGACTGGCCTGACCTGCTTAAGGAAGGTGTCGAAGTGATTACGCCGAACCCGAAGACTTCGGGCGGTGCGCGCTGGAATTACCTTGCCGCCTGGGGGTATGCGCTGGACCAAAACGGCAACGATGAGGCAAAGGCCCAGGAATTCGTAAAAGAGCTGTTTAAGCATGTGCCTGTCCTGGATACCGGCGCGCGGGGAGCAACGACGACTTTTGTTGAACGGGGAATCGGCGATGTGCTGATCGCTTGGGAAAACGAAGCTTATTTGTCGGTGGAGGAGCTGGGACCCGATAAATTTGAAATTGTGAATCCGTCCCAAAGTATTGTGGCGGAGCCGCCGGTGGCTGTTGTCGATAAAACGGTAGACAAACGGGGCACCCGGGAAGTTGCGGAGGCCTATCTGAAATACCTGTACAGCGAAGAAGGACAGCAGATTGCCGCGGACAATTATTATCGGCCGACACTGGAAGCGGTCCGGGAAAAGGTGAAAGACCGGTTCCCCGAAATCAAGCTGTTTACGCTGCAGGAGAAGTTCGGAACATGGGAAGAAACCCAGGAAAAGCACTTTAACGACGGCGGGATCTTTGACCAGATTTATGTGCCGGGAAGCTGAGACACGGTTAATGGAGAGGGGCGACGGGCGGGATGTCTACATCAACGGTTAGGAAATTGCCGCGCCAAAGCGGCGGCAGGCTGCCGGGATTCGGGCTTAGCATGGGCTACACCATTCTGTATTTGAGTCTCGTCGTGCTGATTCCGCTGTCGGCCCTCTTGTTTAACTCTACTGGGCTGACCTGGAGTACTTTCTGGGATACGGCGGTCCATCCCCGGGTGCTGGCCTCTTACCGGGTCAGTCTTACCACTGCGGCTGCTGCAGGGCTGATCGATACCTTTCTGGGACTGCTGCTGGCCTGGGTGCTGGTCCGTTATGATTTTCCCGGCAAAAAAATCGCCGATGCGCTCATCGACCTTCCGTTTGCTCTTCCAACCGCGGTTGCAGGCGTGTCCTTGACCGCCCTGTATTCCGCGAACGGATGGGTCGGTTCCCTGCTGGAGCCGCTTGGCATCAAGCTGGCGTTTACCCCGGCGGGAATCACGCTTGCGCTGATGTTCATCGGCATTCCGTTTGTCGTCCGGACGGTCCAGCCCGTGCTTCAGGAAATGGAGCAGGAGCTGGAAGAAGCGGCGGCGACGCTTGGCGCCCGTCCGCTGCGGATCTTCCGGTCGGTGGTGCTGCCGGGGCTGTATGCTCCGCTGCTGACCGGGTTTGCGCTCGCTTTTGCCAGAGGGATTGGAGAGTACGGGTCGGTCGTATTTATTTCAGGAAATATGCCGATGAGAACCGAAATCGCGCCTCTGCTCATCATGTCCAAGCTGGAACAGTTCGATTATGCCGGCGCAACCGCCGTAGCCCTGATGCTGCTGCTGATTTCGTTTGCGCTGCTGCTGCTGATCAATTTACTGCAGCGGAAGATCCGGCATTCGTGATTGCAGCTGTATAGATGAGGAATGAAGGAGGAGGAAATACCTATGGCTGGAACGATACCAATGCGGTCCGTAAGAACCCGGACTCCCGGTTCTCAGGCGGTCCGTGAATCGCATGCGGCCAAATGGGTTTTGATCGCTTTGGCGATGCTGGTTCTGTTGTGGCTCATTGTCCTGCCGCTGGCGGTGGTGCTGACCGAAGCGCTGAAAAAGGGCTGGGGCGTCTACCTTGCAGCGCTAACCGATCCGGATGCGCGGTCCGCGCTGCAGCTGACGCTGCTTACCGCCGCCATCACCGTGCCGCTGAATACGATATTTGGTGTGGCCGCCGCCTGGGCGGTCACCAAGTTCCGCTTTCGGGCGAAAGGACTGCTGCTGGCGCTGATTGATCTGCCTTTTGCCGTGTCGCCCGTAATTGGCGGTCTGATTTTTGTGCTGGTATTTGGGTCGCGGGGCTGGTTTGGTCCGTGGCTGGAGGCGCATGATATCAAAATTGTGTTTGCCCTCCCCGGCATTATACTCGCCACGCTGTTTGTTACATTTCCTTTTGTGGCCAGGGAGCTGATTCCGCTGATGGAGGAGCAGGGCACGCAGGAGGAAGAAGCCGCCATGACGCTGGGCGCCAGGGGGTGGCAGATGTTCTGGAAGGTTACGCTTCCCAACATCAAATGGGGACTGCTGTACGGCGTTGTGCTCTGCAATGCGCGGGCCATGGGCGAATTCGGAGCGGTGTCGGTCGTCTCGGGGCATATTCGCGGGGAGACCAACACGCTCCCGCTGCACGTTGAGATTTTGTACAATGAATACCAGTTCTCGGCTTCGTTTGCAGTCGCCTCTCTGCTGCTCATGCTGGCCGTCGCTACGATGATTCTAAAAAGCTGGTTTGCGGGCAAAAACAGCGATTGACAGGAGATTTCCAGTCGTGATAATTTAAAACCAAGTAATTTGGGTGGATAATAAGGATAAGTCTGCAGCTGCCGGTTATGTCTAACTAACCCAACATAAGGAGGCCGAAGTATGGCTAAGCCGCTGAAAGTGGATCAAGTATGGCTGGAGCGAATCGCAGGTCTGCTGGACAACATGGAGTTCGGATCACTGCAAATTGTCGTACATGAGGGGCAGATTGTACAGGTGGAGCGGACGGAACGGCGGCGTTTTCCGAACAGTCCGCTGGTCCGGGCGGAGGAAACGGAGCGCCCGGGCGGCGGCTCTAACGCGGTTTAAAGTTCAGCCGGTCTACCAGGCCTAAACAAGGCCAGATTCAGTCTTCTTCCCCCGGCTCATCGCTTCCGGCATAAGGGCGCTTGCGCCGGGAGGATTTGCCCGGTGTGAAGGCAAAACCGCTTCCAAAGAGTACGAGCTGTATGGGTAAAACGTATGGCGCTGGTGCTTCACCAAGGACATGCAGTACAGCAGAAGCTGCCATTAACAGGCACAGCACACGGCGAAAAGGCGTTAAAGACCGGCTGTTCTCCATAAGTAAACGGTAAAGCGAGAGAACCGATACGAGCAGACTTGCCCAGCGCAACCAGTAGTAGGCGGCCGGGATGCCTGGAGACTGGCCGGAATCCAGCGCTGTGTAGAGCTGCAGCGTAAACAGAATCACCGCTGCGGCCAATGCGACACTTACGCCAGGCCGGACCAGCAGCCAGAAGCCCTGCGCCCAGCCCGGCGCATCCAGCGAACGGACCAGCCGGCTCTGTTCCTCGCGCAGGCTTTCAATTTCCGTCTCCAAAGCCCGCCGTAAAGATAGGGGCGGACGCTGTACCGGCAGATCGCGGACGAAGGCTTCCAGGTGGTCCAGCAGATGGCGGCTCAGCCCGGGAGCCGACCGGCAGAGACCGGCCAGTCTAAGCAGCCGCCGTTCCTCCGCCGACCCGGAGGGAAGCGGGTCCGGCAGCGTGCCCAGTAGTCCAGACAGCAGGCATAAGGGTTCCAGCAGGCGGCGGACCCGTGCGAGCCGCTCCTGAACCGCATGCCTGCGGCGGGCGGCTGACCAGCCGTATAGTACAGCCGCCGCCGTACCTCCAATCCCCGCCAAGACTGCTTGCTGTGTATGGATTTCTGTTAGCAGTGATAAGGGCACCATGCTTCCTCCTCCGGACCAGTTATACGGGCGTTCCTCCGCCCTGCCTTCCTTCACTCCACGCCCCACTCCGCGCCCCTTCACACTGCGCTCCTCCGGCCTACTACTGACCGGCAGACAAACTGACCAATAGAACGACTAGACCGACAGATCGAACAGACCAGAGACTGATAGACCGACTGACAGACAGATCGAACAGACCAGAGACTGATAGATCGACAGACTGACAGATCGAACAGACCAGAGACTGATAGACCGACAGACCGACAGACTGACAGACCGACAGACCGACCAACAGATCGACAGACCAATAGATCAACAGATCAACAGATCGACAGACAGGCCGATAGATAAAGAGGGTTAGTACCGCGGAGGACGGCGTGAGACGACAATTCCTTCAAACAGCAGCACAAGAGCGGTTAATCCGTGCAGAAACCAGCCGAGAAACGGAATAAGCGCAAGCATCGAAGTGACAATCC
Organism: Paenibacillus nanchangensis; assembly: GCF_046543445.1. Lineage (NCBI taxonomy): Bacteria > Bacillati > Bacillota > Bacilli > Caryophanales > Paenibacillaceae > Paenibacillus > Paenibacillus nanchangensis. The sequence goes on along the minus strand of NZ_JBHOFD010000020.1, from coordinate 107,381 downwards.
CTGCTGCGTTTCCAATGACGGGACCTCTTTCCCTGTATACCACAAACAAAGTTACAAGGTGCAGCACAAAAGCTACCCCAAGCGGGGTCCAGGCATTGGCGACGATAAAAATGCCGCCTACAATCGGAAAAGCCAGAAACGCTTCATACGCAAAGGTAATCCACTTCAGCAGTTTGGCCAAAGGCGACATAAGCAAATCCCCTTTCAATATCGGCTTTCATCCTAACTATTCCACATCTTACTCCCCGATTCAAGCCTTCTTCCCTGTCCTAAGACGAATACAGCCAGAAAGTTTTGAAAAAGCCTACCTGACATATCTGTTTACTCTAACTTGAACTGTGCGTTACAATAACAACAATAAATCAATACCGCTGCTTGAAGCCCTTGCTCTGATCCTCGAATTCAGGCAGGGGCTTTCCGCCGTACAGCGGGGAAGCGTACATCAAGGCTTCTCACCGTAAGCCGCGGAAGCATCCACATCCATAGGGGGAATGATGATGTCTTTCAGCTACATCTCGCACTTAAGCTGCCCATCCTGCGGTGCGTCATACGATTACCGGGAGCTTCAGCAGCTGTGTGCCTGCGGTTCTCCTTTGCTTGTCCGCTACCGGCTGGACGATCTGCGGGCGGAGGTCACGCCTGAACAGATCAGCCGCAGAGAGCCGACGCTGTGGCGGTATCATGAACTGCTGCCTGTGGAACAGGAGCACTGTATCGTCTCGTTGGGTGAAGGGATGACACCGCTGCTCAAGCTGCTGTCGCTGGGCGCAAACATGTCAATTCCCCGCCTGTTTATGAAGGATGAAGGACTGCTGCCGGGCGGCAGCTTTAAATCACGCGGCGCAGCCGTCGGTGTATCCAAGGCTAAAGAGTTGGGCGTCCGGCGTTTTGCCATGCCCAGCAACGGGAATGCGGGGGCGGCCTGGGCAATGTACGCCGCCCGGGCAGGGATTGGCGCGACTATCGTGATGCCCCAGGATGCGCCGGCTATTACCCACAGTGAATGCATCGCCGCGGGGGCCGAGGTCTATTTGGTGGAAGGCCTCATCAGCGATGCGGGACGCCTTGTGCAGAGCCGGGTGGCGGAAACGGGGATTTACGATGCTTCCACGCTGAAAGAACCGTACCGGATCGAGGGGAAAAAGACTATGGGGCTGGAGCTGGCAGAACAGCTCGGGTGGAAGATGCCGGACGTCATCGTGTATCCGACCGGCGGTGGCGTGGGACTCATCGGAATTTACAAAGGGCTGCAAGAGCTGGTAGAGCTTGGCTGGCTGGAAGGGCCCCTTCCCCGCTTTGTAGCGGTGCAGGCCGAAGGCTGCGCGCCGATCGTCCGGGCTTGGGAGCAGCGGAAGCCTGTCTCGGAATTTTGGGAAGGGGCTGCGACAGCGGCATTTGGTATTAACGTGCCCAAAGCGCTGGGGGATTTTCTGGTATTGGAAGCCCTGTATGCCACCGAGGGGGTGGCGATTGCGGTTTCGGACCAGGATCTGCTGGAGGAGCTGCACCGGGCGGCACGGATGGAAGGCGCATTTGTCTGCCCGGAAGGCGCGGCTGCGCTGTCTGCGGCCCGGGTGCTGCGGGAGAACGGCTGGATCGAAGAAGAGGATACTGTCGTGGTGCTGAATACCGGGGCAGGACTGAAATATCCTGGCACAGTTACCGCACAGCCGCCGCTGATTCGCCGGGGAGAAGGGATTCCCGGGTGAGGATTTGACGGGAAGGGTGTGATTGCGAAAGAGGCGGCTGAGAAAGGCATGGCCGGTCAAGGGATCGGCCAGCTAAAGGACTGGAGCGGCGGACATGGCCGCTTCTTTTTTGTCGCTGCCGTCAGGTCTTAAGCCGAAGCTGAGATAGTAGGATCGGCCCCCAGCGGGCTTTTTTGCCGCGGCCGCGGTTTCGGCGGAGAGATATCGGATAAATTATGGGTGAGGGGCGGGCGACCGTCCACCCAACAGGAAAGCGAGGATGGGCGATGAAAATCGTATTGTTTGGTGGCTCCGGCATGATCGGCGGCCGGATTCTGGAGGAGGCGCTGCGGCGGGGACATGAGGTGACAGCTGCCCTGCGCAGCCCTGGCAAGCTTGAGCTCGAACACGGGAATTTGCAAAAGGTGACGGCGGATGTGCTGGACCCGAAGTCGGTTGAAGCCGCGGCAAAAGGACATGAAGCGGCGGTCAGCGCATTTGGTCCGCCGTTCGGGCGGGAGGAAGAGCTGCCGGAGTCGGCCCGTTCGCTGCTTGAAGGCGTTCGCGCCGCAGGGGCATCCCGGCTCCTTGTAATTGGCGGCGCCGGAAGCCTGCTGACAGAAAGCGGGGAGCGGCTGATGGATACAGTTGGGTTCCCGGCGGAAGTCCGGTCACTGGCGATGGCGCATGCCGACGCTTATGAAATTTACCGGAATTCTGATTTTGACTATACGTATGTAAGCCCTGCGGCGGTGATCGAACCTGGGCGCCGGACCGGCCAGTTCCGGATTGGGCTCGACCGGCTTGTGGTGGATGAGGACGGAAAAAGTGCGATCAGCGCGGAGGATTTTGCCGTGGCGGTGGTGGACGAACTGGAGGAACAGAATTTCAGCCGCGCCCGTTTCACGGTTGGTTATTGAAGCTGAGGCGGGGAGATGGGCCGTTTTTTGGCGGGAGATTGTAAAATAAAAACGGCAGCGGAAGAAACGGATGAGGGCCAGGACGGGAGGAGCAAAGGAAATGCATGTGGTAACTGCGGAGGAGATGCGGCGTCTGGATGCGGAGACGATCGAACGGATCGGGATTCCCGCCATTGCGTTGATGGAGAATGCAGGGAGAGCGATCGCTGAAGAAGTCATCGCCTTATGCCGGAGGCGGAACGCTGGCGGAGCAGTAACGGGCGCGTCAAGAGCGCCTGGAATGGCAGGAGAACCGGGAGTGGCAGGAGCACAGGGAGTCGCAGGAGTGCAGATAAGGCCAGGGGAATCTGGGGCAGAAGGCGTGTCGGGAGTGCCGGGCTGGGGTTGGTCACCAGATGGGAACGGCAACCGCGGCAATGGCTTTCCAGCCTTGGGTTCGCCCTTGATCTGCGGCGATTCGGGCGAGCGCCCGAACCCTGCGTACGTGAGCGGCGATTATGGCATCAGCGGCGACCGTGCGCTGATGCTCGAACGCCCTGAGGGCGAGCATTGGCTCATCCTCGCCGGCAAGGGCAACAACGGCGGCGACGGCATCGCCGCCGCCCGGTATTTGCGCGAGGCGGGCGTCGCCGCCACGCTGGTGTACGCTTCGCCGCCGGAGACGCTCGGCGGCGAAGCCGCGCGGCAGCGGGACGCCGCCGCCGCGCTTGGGCTGCCGGCCGTCGTGTACGGCCGGGACGCGGTGGACTTCGGCGCGTGCACCGGCATCGTCGACGCGCTGCTTGGCACCGGCTCGGCCGGCGCCCCCCGGGGCGCTTACGCGGAGCTGATCGAGGCCGCCGTGCAGAGCGGCCGGCCGATTGTTGCCGCCGACATTCCGAGCGGCCTTGATGCCGATACCGGAGCGGTCCATACCCCCTGCATCCGGGCGGACGTGACGGTCTGCCTCGCTTTTTTGAAGCGGGGCTTAATGCAGTTCCCCGGCGCTGCGTATGCCGGGCGGGTGGCCGTCCGCTCCATCGGGATTCCGGTCTCCCTGGCGGACGCGGCCGAAATCCGCACCTGGTGGCTGACGCCCGGGGTGCTCCGTACGCGGCTCGGCGTAGACCCCCTGCGCCGGCGCTCTCCCGACGGGCACAAGGGCACCTACGGCCACGTATTAATGGCCGCCGGCAGCCTGCCGATGAGCGGCGCAGGCCTGCTCTCGTCCCGGTCCGCGCTGCGCGCAGGCAGCGGGCTGGTCACCTGGGCCGTCCCGGGTGCCCTGCTGCCTCACGCCGTGGGTGCGGCGCCCGAAATCATGCTGGCCGATGCGGGCGGAGCGGCCGGCAGGTGGACGCTGGATACGGCGGATACCGTGGTCCGTCTGGCGGAGCAGCGGGATGTGCTTGGCATCGGGCCGGGCCTTGGGCGCTTTGAGGGAGATACGGCGTGGCTGCGCTCCATCTGGGAGCGGACAGAGGGTCCGCTGGTCGTCGACGCGGACGCGCTTAACATGCTGGCCGATGCGGACGGCGGGCGGGATTGGCAGCCCCGGTCCGGCGTTGTATTGACGCCTCATCCCGGCGAGATGGCGCGCCTGGCCGGCTTGTCCACACCGGAGGTGCAGCGCGACCGCATCGGGCTGGCGCGGAATTACGCCGCCGGGCGAGGCGTCACGCTGGTGCTGAAAGGGGCGCATACGGTAGTGGCCACCCCTGAAGGTGAGGTCTACATTAACACGACCGGCCATCCGGGCATGGCGACAGGCGGGTCGGGCGATGTGCTGACCGGCCTGATCTGCGGGCTGCTGGCCCAAGGGCTGAAGCCCGCCCAGGCTGCGGCGTTTGGCGTCTACCTCCATGGACTTGCAGGAGAACGCGCCGCGGCACGCCGGAACTGCCCGGCATCGCTGATCGCCGGGGATCTGATTGATGCGCTGTAACCGCAGATCTTGCAACCGCAGATCCTGCAACCGCAGATCCTGCAACCCTTATCTGAACAGCCTTCCCCATAACGGCCTTTTCCGGATCTGCCCCGGGGACCTGCAGTTATCCTAATCCGGGCAGCAGGAAGATCAACGGTACAACAAAAGCAAAAACAGGCAGCAGAGCGGGCACACGTTCACAAGCGGATTGGGCCAGCAAAAAGACCAGCAGCACCAGGACGCCCGCGGCCGCGCAGACCCATGCTTCCCCGCCCTGTTCGGCTGCAAGCCATAGGCCGGCACCCAGTCCGCATAAGGGATAAGCGGAGATGGCGGCAAGAACAGGACGGGCGGGCAGCAGCTTCTGCAGGGCGTCCGCGACAAGCGAAGCAACCAGCCCATAAGCGTAGACGGCATGAGCCGGAGTAACCGGCCAGCCTTCGGGAATGCCGCCGCTGCTCGGCAGGCCAAGTGTGGCCAAAGACAGCAGCAGCAGCGTAATTCCGGCCCCGGCCAGTTTGCCGAGCGCGTAAATGCCTGCCGACAGACGGACGGAGGAGATACCTTCATATTTCAGCTTGCTCATGGACTATTCAGCTCCTTTCGGGATCAGGACGGCGGACGGCGGGCGTGGAGCTTAGCTTGTTGTGAGGTCTCCTCCGTTAACGTGGATGGACGCCCCGGTCACGTAGGTTGACTCCGGCCCGGCAAGGTAAACGTAAGCGCCTGCCAGCTCATAAGGCTGGGCTGCTCTGCCTATAGGCGTATCTGTTCCAAATACGCTGACCTCATCGGCAGTGAAGGTGGCGGGGATCAGCGGTGTCCATACCGGCCCCGGCGATACGCTGTTGACCCGAATGCCCTCACCGGCCAGGGACAATGCGAGCGAACGGGTGAAGGATACGATGGCACCTTTGGTCGAGGAATAATCGATCAGTTTTTTGTCTCCTTGGTAGGCCGTAATCGAGGCGGTATTAATTACGGAAGCGCCCTTTTTTAAATAAGGCAATGCGGCTTGTGTCATAAAAAAGAACGACAAAATGTTGGTGCAGAACGTATCCGTCAGCTGTTCCTCGGTAATATCCAGCAGGCTGCTCTGAGGGTATTGCACCGCATGGTTGTTCACAAGAATATCGAGTTTGCCGAACGTCTGGAGCGTGTGCCTGACTACAGCTTCGCAGTTCGTCTTATGCCGGAGATCGCCCTCCAGCCGCAGGCAGCGGCGCCCGTACGCCTGGACGAGGCGGGCTGTCTCTTCAGCGTCCTCTCTTTCGTTAAGATAGGCGATGGCTACATCGGCGCCTTCCTTCGCAAACGCGATGGCGACCGCCCGTCCAATCCCGCTGTCGCCTCCGGTAATCAGCGCGTATTTGCCGCGCAGCCTGCCGCCGCCCGGAACCGCAGGGTTGTCGCTGATCGGCTGCGGCCGCATCAGATATTCCAGTCCCGGCTGCCGGTCCTGATGCTGCGGGGGGAAAGCTAAAGGCTGCTCCCGGCAGACGGTACGGCTCCCGATATACGGGTATGTGGGTTCAATCAAATCAATGCCCTCCTTGGTTATCCTGTATTTACTCTATGCATTCGCCCAGCAATGCGTGCGCATGAAGCGGCTCTTGCGGCAGGACGGGGTTGGTAGTACATTGAGAACGGGATGGATGTGTTTTTGCAAAGGAGCGGCAGATCGCAAGATGGAATATAGAGAAATGACTTTGGAAGATTATGAAGCGGCTTACTGGCTGTGGGAAAGCTGCGGCGGGGTTGTCTTGAGCGAAGCGGACAGCCGTGAAGAAATTGCGGCTTATCTGAAACGGAATCCGGGCTGCAGCCGGGTATGTCTGGACGGCGATGGCGCCCTTATCGGGACGGCGCTGTGCGGGCATGACGGCCGGCGCGGTTTTTTATATCATGTGGCGGTTGGCGAAGCGCACCGGGGACAGGGAATCGGACGGGAACTGGCTGCCCGGTGCCTTGAAACGCTGCGCGGACAGGGGATTGCCAAATGCCATATCATGGTGGCGCCTGGGAATGAATCGGGCCGGCGGTTTTGGGAAGCGGCCGGCTGGGAATACCGGAACGGAATTGCGCTGTATTCCCGTACAACGTAAGGATGTGCGCTGTATTCCTGTGCAATTTAAGTGGATTTTGCAGTAATCCCGTACGGTATGGAGGAATGGACTACACTGTTCTCCCGGATGGCGCAAGTTGTCGGGAAGAGCTGTTTATACTAGGTCCATTGAGGATTGGAGAAACGGCAGGGAAGTTAGACAGACGGAAAGCGGGGACGCGTTTGCATGCGATTTAAAGATGTATTTTCCATTATCGGCCCGGCGATGGTCGGCCCTTCAAGCTCGCATACAGCCGGTGCGGCCCGGATCGGGAGAGCGGCCCGGCAGCTGCTGGGCGAGATGCCGCGGGAAGCTGAGGTGACGTTTTTCGGCTCATTTGCGGCAACCTATCAGGGTCACGGCACCGATGTGGCGATTGCAGGAGGACTGCTGAATTATACAACTGACGACCGGAGACTGCCAAATTCTATCGAACAGGCGGAGGCCGCGGGCATGAAAATTGTGTTCGGGGTCGGAACGGGGTTGTTCCCCCATCCGAATACGGCGCGGCTCCGGCTGGCAGGAAGTAAAGGGGAGCTTACCTTGACGGGCATCTCCATCGGCGGAGGGAATATTGAGATTGTGGATATCGACGGGTTCAGCGTGAAGCTGTCCGGCGTATATCCGGCGGTGCTGATTCATCATATGGACTGGCTGGGCGTCCTGGCGAACGTCACGGAGGTGATCCGCCGCGGCAAACTCAACATCGGCCATATGTCGCTTGACCGCAAGCATCGCAGCGGCGCCGCTTTGACCGTGCTTGAGCTGGACGAGCCGGCATCGCCGGAGCTGATCCGGTCCTTGGAAGAGCTGCCGGCCGTCAAAAGCGTCAAACGGATTGATCTGAATGCGGGACCGGAGGAAGAAGGGAAGGGTGACGAATGAATTTTTCAACTTTAAGTGAACTTGTGCTGCTGTGCGAGGAACGCGGCCTGGGGATCGGTGAATTAATGCTCGAAGAGCAGAGCGCGGAGTCGGGGCGTTCCAAAGAAAGCGAATTTGCAAAAATGGCGGATTACTACGAGGTTATGAAGGAGGCGGTGGAGCGGGGACTGCATGAGGATACGACCTCACGCAGCGGGCTGACGGGTCTTGACGCACAGCGGGTTGCCGCCTACAATACGGCGGACGAGTCGTGCCTGGGAAGCGGTGCGGGAGAAGCGCTTGCTTATGCGCTCGCCGTCTCGGAAGTGAACGCCTCCATGGGGCGGATAATTGCTACGCCTACAGCGGGGTCGTGCGGCATTATCCCGGGCGTGTTCCTCAGCTGCCAAAAGCGTTTTGGCTGGGACGATCACACGATGGTGTACGGGCTGTTTGCGGCGGGCGCGATCGGGTATGTCATCGCCAACAATTCGTTTGTTTCCGGAGCGGAAGGCGGCTGCCAGGCGGAGGTTGGCTCGGCAATCGGTATGGCGGCGGGTGCGCTGACTGAGCTGCGCGGCGGTACACCGGCGCAGGCGGTACACGCGGTTGGGCTGGCGCTCAAAAATACGCTTGGTCTCATCTGCGATCCGGTCGGCGGGCTGGTGGAGATCCCCTGCATCGTCCGCAACGGCTTCGGCGCGGTGACGGCGCTTGCGGCGGCCGATATGGCGCTGGCCGGAGTGCGCAGCGTAATCCCGTCGGACGAAGTGATTAAAGTGATGCTGGAGGTGGGCTCGTCCATGCCCGAGAAGCACCGCGAGACGGCGGGTGGCGGGTTGGCGCAGACGCCTACCGGACGCAAGATTATGGAAGACCTGCGCAAGAAATAAAAGAAGACAGTCTTGGCGGAGTTTATTTTAGCCGGCCAAGCTGCCTTAACGGATATTGAACCGCCGCATCTGGTCGGTCAGCCCTTCACGCCGCAAAATATCGGCCTGCTTGGGGCCAAGCAGATCAAAATGGGGAAACGGCGGACGGTGGTGAATATATTCCGGCGGCAGTCCGTTCTGCCGGCACCACGCTTCCAGCCGCCCGAGATCCGAGCAGCCAACTTTGGTAACGGTGGTCACCCCCGGGAAGCGGGGATCAAGCCAGTAATGGGTCAAAAAGGCAATTTTGCCTGCTGTAACGGCTTGTTTCCACGCCGAAAGTTCTTCTCTGGAGATGCCAAAAGCCATAACAATTCAGTCCTGTCTTCAAAATAGATGCAAAAGCAAAAGCGTTAGAACTGCATAAAGGAGGTGCGCCTAATGGATGGCAGCATAAGAGCGAATATCCGTCCCGGTATCGAAGTTGATATCGTCCTGAAACAAGATCAGCCGACCGGCAAGCTGACCCGGGGCAGGGTAAAGGACATTTTGACCAATTCGCCCAAGCACCCGCATGGCATCAAGGTTCGTTTAACGGACGGCCAAGTGGGCCGGGTAAAAACGATTATTTCGTCATAACCGGCTTCGGCCCATGAACTCGTCCACATCCTGGTCCGCTTTGGTCTGGTTGCATAGATTGCATGCACAGACACAGTTCACGGGCGTTGTATGCCCGCCTTTGGCGCGGGGCAGCAGGTGGTCGATCGTGTCGCCGTACAGGCCGCAAAAATAGCAGGTATACCGGTCCCGCTGCAAAATGTAGCGCCGGAATTCCTTGTTCCCAAACAGGCGGCGGATGGTGTGGCGGTTAACGACGACCGCCGCATGTTCCCGCACAAGGATCGCTGCCAGCTCGGGATCAATTTCCTGGTGCCAGCGGCGGCCTTTGTCGGTAATGCCGCGCATCCGGATCGTTCCCTGCGGCAGCGGGACGAGCGCCGAAACGTCGCCCGGGTCGGGCTTTGGCCAGCTCTTCATCGGCCGCCCGCGGCGGGAGTCGCCCGTTCGGCCTGCTTTTGCGTCGGCAGTCCGGGCGGGTTTCGCTTCGGCCGCCGCCGACCGCGCGGGCTTGGCCTTGGCCGCCCGAGCAGGCCCCGCGGCGTTTGGCTGCGCCGGCGCTGCCGCCGCTTGGGCGAGCTTGGCCCCGGCTGGCGCCGCCCGCCCGGCGCCCTTGGCAGCGCCCGCCTGCCCGGGCTGTGCGGCCGCCGCCTGGGACGGCTTCGCCTCGCCCGGTCCAGGCGGCAGGGCTGCCGGCGTCTGCTGCGCGCCGAGCCGCTTGGACCGCCGGCGGCGCTTCTTCGGCGCCGGGCCTTCGCCCGCTGGAGCCGCCGCGGCTTCCGCTGTCCAGGCGAGCTTGGCCTCGGCTGGCGCCGTCCGTCCGGCGCTCTTGGCACCGCCCGCCTGCCCGGGCTGTGCGAGCGCCGCCAGGGGCGGCTTCGCCTCGCCCGGTCCAGGCGGCAGGGCGGCCGGCGTCTGCTGCGCGCCGCGCCGCTTGGACCGCCGACGGCGTTTCTTCGGCGCCGGGCGTTCGCCCGCTGGCGCCGCCGCGGCCACCATGACCGGACCGTGCTCCGGCGGCGACAGCGGCGCTGTCAGCAGCACGGGAGCGGCCGGCTCCGCGTTGCGCAGCTTGCGGCAGTCCCGGCAGGCGCCCCGCCGGGACTGCGATTTGGAGCGCTTACCGGTCCGGCGGCGGAATTCCGTCAGCGGCTTCGCCTGTCCGCAGTAAGCACATATTTTGGTTAATGGCTGATGGGTAACGGTCATAAGACTGGCCGAAGCGTGCCTCGGGAGGCCGTCCGGTTTCACCTCAACTTTTATATAGGATAGAGAACGCATAAGTTCATAAGCATAAGAAAAACCAAACCGATATTTAGGCTGCGCCGAATGCGCCGGTTTTCCTGAACAGTCGCTTAGCTGGATGCTTAAATTAAGCCAAGGCTTCGTTTCGGTTAACCGGGCAGGCTGGTACGCGAATCTTCAACCAAATGGGGTAAACATCCGAATGGTGCAAAAACTGCTAATCTAAGTATAACGTAAATCCCGGCGTTTCACACAGATTGCGAATTCTCCCGCCCGCTTGTGACAAGAGTCCTCGTAGATCTGCTTGAGTTTCCCTTAATATAAACGTTAAACGTCTGGCATCCCCGTTAACCAAGGCAGCAGGGGGAAGCTATGCTTAGGGAGAGGATGCGAAGTGGCGGGCAAGCTCCAGGATTTGAAGGCAGGCATGGAAAAAGAAAGAGGCGTCGCGCGGCGGCCGGGGATGGTATACGGCCTGTTTGGCCTGCTCGTTTTTTTGGGAATCGGCGCCGTTGCAGGCGGACTCCTGCTTATTATGAATCCGGACGGCAAATCCATGGGTATGCCGACAACAATTATGCAGCGCGCTCTTTTTAACGATTACCGGATACCTGGCGTACTGCTGTTTCTCGTCTTTGGCGTTCTTCCGTTGGCGGTGGCGTACAGCCTGCTTAAGCGGCCCGATTGGAGATTGTTCGACCGGTTGAACCCGTTTAAAGAGCTTCACAGCGCCTGGGCCTGGAGCCTGTATATCGGATTTGGGCAGATTATCTGGATTACGGTTCAGACTTATGTGCTCAATGCCGTAGGGGTGGTGCATCTTTTTTATATCGCCTTGGGGTTGGCTATTCAGGCAGTTACACTTCTTCCTGCGGTTCGCGGGTACTGTAAGCGGAATTGATGGCCATGCCGGACAGTTCAAGGTGCAAAAAGAAGGCGGAGGGAAAGCAGGAACCGGAAGAACCAGGTTTGACGGTTTCGGGGAAAATAGGTAGAATGGCAGTGAATCGAAAGCGGTTCAGATTGTGTGCGTACGGGGGGTGCCGGGTTGACAACTATATACGATATCGCCAAACGAACCGGCTATTCGCCGACCACGGTATCCAAAGCGTTTAATAATTATTCGGATGTCAGAGCAAAGACCCGGGAGGAAATCCTCGAAGCGGCCCGGGAGATGGGGTACGTGCCCAACGCGCATGCCCGCACGCTGACAACAAAAAAATCCTGGACCATCGGCGTACTGTTTGTTGAGAACACAGGGGTCGGTATCCGGCATCCGTTTTTCAGCGCCGTTATCGAGAGCTTCAAACGGGTGGCGGTCGACAAAGGTTATGCGCTGATGTTTATTTCAAAGGACGTAGGCGGACGCCAAAGCGGCTACCTGGAGAACTGCCGGATTCGCGGCGTTGACGGGGTGATGGTCTTTTTGTCCGATTACGATGATCCGTATTTTCAGGAGCTTCTGGACAGCGACATTCCCTGCGTGATTTTTGACTACGAGACCGCCAAGGCGCATACGGTCTGCTCCGACAACAGGCAAGGCGCTCTTCTTGCGACGGAATATTTACTATCGCTGGGTCATACGAAGATAGCCCATATCTCGGGCGGAACCAACACGTTTGCGGGCAGCGGGCGCCAGGCGGGGTATGAAGAAGCGCTCAACCGCAAGGGACTGCCAGTCCGGGACGAATATATGGTTACAGGCGGTTTTTATACCTTTGAGGGCGGATACGATGCTATGCGCCGGCTGCTGGCTCTGGAGGACCCGCCTACGGCTGTGTTTGCTTCCGGCGACATGCTGGCTCTGGGGGCGATGACGGCCGCCGCGGACAGCGGACTTACCGTTCCCGCCGATCTGTCGGTGGTTGGTTACGACGATATCGAACTGGCCCGCTATCTGGTCCCGGCGTTGACGACGGTGCGCCAGGACACGGAGCTGTTGGGTGCCGAAGCGGCTGGGATTCTTATCAGTGCAATCGACGGCGTCCGGACGGCTAAGGAACAGCTGATGCTGCCCGCCGAACTTGTCGTTCGGAACTCATGCGCCGCTTTGACGTCTTCCCGGGGCAAGTGAACGCAGACACTCACTGAATAAGATCCCCTCCTAGCTGCCTCAGCAGTTCTTCTGAGGGAACCGGGAAGAAGGTAGCCGCGGGAAGCAGAAATAAGTTTTTCATAATAACCGCTAACCGCGGCTGGCCGGACCTATTGCGGGGACAATTTGATGCTGTTAGCTCATGGCATTTGGATGGCTGTAGCATTCTATATTTTTTTACCTATTTCCGAAACCGGTTTCGGAGATTTTCGCCATAACCTGCAGACGATGTAATCAGCTTCAAAATCAAACGGCAATCCATTTTAGGAGGTTATCAAGTTGAGCAGCTATCGTTATGAACAAGGGGCTTTTGTCATTGAGGAATATGACCGCGCGAAGCCGTTCGCCAGCTTCCTTCCGGGACTGGCCGGCCTGAAGGGCATCCCGATGTGGACATTTTATGTCAATCGGGGACAGGGAATCAGCAGCTTTGGCGTCCGCGACAAAAACTCGCCGATTATGGAATTTTCGCCGGCAAATATCTCTTACAAAAACGTTACGCACAGCGGGTTCCGCACCTTTATCAAGGTGAAGGGGGAACAAAGCATCTACGAGCCGTTCCAGTCGGCACGTCCCGATCCGGAGGCCAAGCGGACGATGACCATCCAGCCGAACGGACTGGGGATTGAAGAGCGCCATGCAGGCCGGGGACTGACTACCCGGGTTCGTTACTTCAACCTGCCCAATGAAGACTTTGCCGCGCTTGTTCGTCAGACCGAAGTGGTTAACACAGGGCCGGATACGGTCGAACTAGAGCTTCTGGACGGTCTTCCGGAGATTCTGCCTTACGGGGTGGAGAATGCTGCCTATAAAGAGATCGGCAACCTGCTCCGCAGCTGGATGGAGGTCTATAACCTGGAGAAAGGGATTCCCTTCTACAAGCTTCGTTCCAGTGTAAGCGACGAGGCTGAGGTTAGCGAGATTACGAGCGGCCATTTCTACTTATCTTTTGCTGATGAAGGAGAGCGGCTCCGCCCGATCGTCGATTTTGAGGTGCTGTTTGGGGACAATACGTCGCTGGTTTATCCCGAGCGGTTCGGGACCATGTCCTTGGCCGAGCTGGAAGCGGCGCCGCAATACCCTGTGAACAAGGTTCCGTGCGGATTCGGCGGCGTAGTGCGGACATTGGCTCCCGGCCAAAGCGTGACGATCAGCACGCTGGTCGGACACGTCAACGACATTGCCAAAATCAACGCCAAAGCGGATCAGCTGACCCAATCGTCTTATATCGCCAGCAAGGCAAAGGAAGCGGCCGCGTTGACGGAAGGTTTGACGGCGGATATCGCCACCCGCACGTCCATGCCGCTGTTTGATGCGTATTGCCGCCAGTCTTATCTCGACAACTTTCTGCGCGGGGGGTATCCGTTTATTTTCGATAACGGCCGCAGCGGTTTTGTTGTGCACCTGTTCTCCCGCAAGCACGGCGACATGGAGCGGGATTACAACTTCTTTTCTCTGGCGCCGGAATATTTTTCCCAAGGCAACGGCAACTTCCGCGATATGAACCAGAACCGGCGCAGCGATATCTTCTTTAACCCGCGCGTCGGCACGTTTAACATTAAAATGTTCTACAGCCTCATCCAGGCGGATGGCTACAACCCGCTAAGCGTACAGGGCTGTACGTTCGAGATTGCGCCGGACCGGCGCGGCGAGCTGAAGACATGGCTGGAAACGGCGGCACCCGGTCATGCGGCTGGGCTGCTGGAGCTGTGCTCACGGCGGTTTACGCCGGGCCGTCTGGTGAACTATATCGCCGACCGCAAGGTCCAACTGGCCGTTGAGGAAGAACGTTTCCTGACCGAGGTATTATCCCTGGCCACACAGGAAATTGAGGCTTCGTTTGGCGAGGGCTTCTGGTCCGACCATTGGACGTATAACCTGGATCTGGTGGAGAGTTATCTGGAGATTTTCCCGGACCGGAAGGAAGCCCTGCTGTTCGGAGACGAATCCTATGCATTTTATGACAGCCCCGCTTACGTTCTCCCGCGCAGCGAAAAATATGTAATTAACAGCGGACAGGCGAGACAATACGGCGCGCTGCTGGAAGATGAAGAGAAGCTGCACCGGCTTGGGCGCAAAGCATCGGATACGGCGTGGCTGCGGACGCAGGGAGGAACGGGCGAGATCTACCGGACGAACCTGTTCGCCAAAATGCTGAGCCTCGCGCTGAACAAATTTGCCACTCTTGATCCATATGGCATGGGTGTGGAAATGGAAGGCAACAAACCCGGCTGGAACGATGCCATGAACGGGCTGCCCGGCCTGTTTGGTTCAGGAATGAGCGAGACGTTTGAGCTGAAACGCCAGGTGCTGTTCCTGCTTGAAGCGCTGAAGGAGCTTCCGGCCGGCAGCCGGTCTGTGAAGCTTCCCGTGGAAATGGCGGATCTCTTCGGCGATGTAGAAGCAGCTGTGAATTCGGCGCTTGAAGGCGGGATGGAGCAGTTTGCTTATTGGGATTCGGTCGCTTCGGCCCGTGAGCGCTACCGGGCTTCGGTCCGGTTTGGCATTCAAGGGGAAGAGCGGGAGCTGCCGCTGGATCGCGTTCAGGAGACACTTGGCAAGTGGCTGGACAAAATCAACCGCGGCATTGAACTGGCGGTGGAGATGGGCGGCGGAATCGCGCCGACGTATTTCCGCTTTGAAGCTGAGCGGTTCACCCAGGTGACCGACGAGGCGGGCCAGCCGGTGATCAGCGGATACGGGCTGCCTAAGGCGGAGGTCCAGGCGTTCAGAGCTTATGCATTGCCGCATTTCCTGGAAGGACCAACCCGCTGGCTGAAAACGCTCGAGAGCAAGGAACAGGCGCGGGAGGTTTATCAGGGAATCCGGGAAACAGAGCTGTTTGATCCTGTAACGCAAATGTACCGCACCTCAGTCAGTCTGGACGCGGAATCGCCGGAGATCGGCCGGATTCGCGCCTTTACCCCTGGCTGGCTGGAGCGGGAATCGAACTTCCTGCACATGTCCTATAAATATTTGCTGGAGCTGCTGAAGGCTGGCTTATATGAGGAGTTTTTCAAAGAGATGCGCACCTCGCTTGTCCCATTCCTCGACCCTGCCGTCTATGGAAGAAGCACGCTCGAGAATTCTTCCTTTATCGCGACGGGCGGCAATCCGGACCCGGGCGTGCACGGCAGAGGTTTTGTTGCCCGGCTTAGCGGATCGACCGCTGAATTCCTCAGCATGTGGCGGGTGATGATGGCGGGTAAACGGGTGTTTACGATCAAGGACGGGGAGCTGGAGCTGCACTTGACTCCAAGCCTGCCGGGCTGGCTGTTCGACGAACAAGGCGAGGTTGCGTTTACGTTCCTCGGCGGCACGGAGGTTGTCTACCATAATCCGCGCCGGGCCGATACCTTTGGAGAAGGAGCGGCTGTGCCGGTGAAGCTGGCGTTAACTGAAGATAGCGGTAAAGTCACGGAAATAAACGGACCGACGGTTAAAGGAGAGCTGGCCGAAGCAGTTCGCTCGGGGAAAATCCGCACGATTCGCGTTACGCTCGCGTAGAGCAAACGCCAAGGATTATTAGGTTATATGCGGCGGCAGATCGATGATCTGCCGCCGTTTTGCCGTTCCAGCAGCTTTGAGGCAGGCTGGCGGACCTAATCTTTCTGCTGCTATAATAGCGCTTAGTTAATATATGGGAGGATGTCGGCTGGTGGAAATGATCCAAGGGGAACTGATTACCGTATCGTCAATGAAGGAGGATTTTCAGAAATTAGGAGTACGCGAAGAGATGACCCTGATTGTGCACTCCTCCTTCAAATCGCTTGGCAGCTGGGTCGCGGGCGGGCCGCCCGCTGTCATCCTGGCGCTGGAGCAGGCGCTTGGACCGGACGGTACGCTTGTCATGCCAACGCATTCCGGGGATTTGTCCGACCCTGCCGGGTGGAGAAATCCTCCGGCACCGGAGGAATGGTGGGATACCATCCGTCAGGAAATGCCTGCTTATTCGCCCGATCTCACGCCGCTGTGGGAAATGGGAATTATCCCGGAATATTTCCGGAAGCAGGACGGGACAATCCGAAGCGGCCATCCGTTATATTCATTTGCCGCCCGGGGCAAGCACGCCGCTTACATTACCGGCAGCCATGCGCTGGACCAAGGCTTTGGCGAGCAGTCGCCGTTGGCCCGGATTTATGATCTGGACGGCCGCGTACTGCTGCTGGGGGTAGGGAACGAGAACAATACTTCGATTCACCTGGCGGAGTGGCGGGCCGATTATCCGGGCAAACGCGCCAAAACTTCAACGGCGCCCATGTCGATAGACGGGAAACGGCAATGGGTGAAATTCGGAGACCTGGAATGGGACTCCGACGATTTTGAGACAATCGGCGAGCAGTTCGGCCAAGAGACAGGGCTGATCTCCCGCGGCCGTGTTGCGTCTGCCGAGGCTATGCTGATTCCGCAGCGGGCGATCATCGATTACGCGACGAAATGGATGAAGGAGAACCGGGTGGCAGCCTTGGATGACACGGAACCGCACCCGGAAGGAGGAGGACGCTTATGAGCAAGGGAACGACAGTTTATTTGACGCGGCATGGGGAGACGGAATGGAACCTGGAGCACCGGATGCAGGGGCACCGGGACTCTGCGTTAACGCCGCTTGGCATATCCCAGGCGGAGTGGCTGGCCAAGGGGCTCAGCGGTGTGGATATTGACGCCGTTTATTCCAGTCCGAGCTCGAGAGCAATGCGGACTGCGGAAATTATTTGCGGCGGTCGTCCGCTTTCCGTTAATGCCGCCCCGGAATTTATGGAAATGGGGCTTGGCTGCTGGGAAGGCCGCATCTCCCTGGAACTCGAACGGGAATATCCCGAGCAGTACCAGGCGTTCTGGAATAACCCGGCGGCATTTGGCGTCGAGGGCAGCGAGACATTTGCGGATGTGCTCCGGCGCTCTTTGTCCAAGCTGGAGACGATTGTTGCCGCTCACCCGGGCCAGACTGTACTTGTTGTGACGCACACCGTGGTGATCAAATGTCTGATGGCACACTTTGAGGAACGCCCGCTGGAACGGCTGTGGGACCTGCCATACATATATCCTACTTGTCTTAGCCGGGTTGATTTTGGCGGAGAAAAACCGTTTATCGGGCTGCATGCCGACACCAGCCATTATCCGGCCGATATGGCGGAAAAGGAAGGTTAACCAGCAGGATGCGGGGGGCGCAGCTTGCTGGGTGTGCTCGCCTGACTCGGCAGCAGTCACCGGATCAGCATTGGATGGCACTGGCCTATCATCGGACGCGAATTGGAGCAGCTCCGTAAGCACTGTCCCGCCATCGATCGCATAGACCAGCCGGTTAACACTGGACCACACGGCCCGGCATCGGCCCGCACACACAAATAACCCCTGTTCGCCAGAAACGCTGCGAATAGGGGTTATTCGTCTTACTTGTGATCTGCGTTTTCCGTTTCAACGGTAAAACGCCTCATCCGGGGTGGGGCAGCTTAATCCGTACCCGTTTCTAATTGATAAATTCCACCGAACGCAGCATCTTCTCCAGCATGGTTGCCGCTTCGGCTCTTGTGGCCGGTTTGCCTGGCGCAAACGTGCCGTCCGGCATTCCCTGGATGATGCCCTGGGCTGCGATCTCCGCCACGGAGGTCCGGGACCAGGCCGGAATACCCGCGGCATCGGAGAACGGGGCCAGGGCGGAGGCGTCGGCCGTCAGCGTTTTGCCGGCATATTTCATCGCCTTGGCAAGAATAGCGGCCATTTCCTGCCGGGAGATCGGCTGGCCAGGCTTAAAGCTGCCGTCCGCGTACCCGCTGATAAGCCGGGATGCGGATGCGGTCCGTACCGCTTCGGCATACCAGGCGTCCGCAGGGACGTCGTCGAATGCGGCGGGCACGGTAGAAGGCGTCATGCCTAGCGAGCGGACAATCCAAGCGGCAAACTCCGCCCGGGTGACGGACCGTGAAGGCGCAAACCGGTTTTCGCCCGTTCCGCTTACAATCAGCTTGGAAGCGAGGCGTTCAACGGATGGTTTTGCCCAGTGGTCTCCGATGTCGTTAAAGGTCCGCTGCGTCTCGATGATCGTATACAGGCTGTTGCCGCCCCGTTTGAGGGTTGCGGTGCTTGTGCCGTCCGAGTGGTTCGTAAACAGGGTTGGCACAAACGCCACCGCTCCGCTAACAGGGTCGATCATAACGCCGGCCGCCGTGTTTGGATCTACTGTGCGTGTCAGCGTAAGCGTCCGGCTGACATAGGTTGAGCCAAAATCGTTAATCGGCACGTTCGTCATGCCAGACTGTGCGAAAACTGCATATTCGACAACAGGGGCTACCGGTGCAGCGTTCGGAACTCCTGCCGCTGCGGACAATCGGCTTCTCACCGATTCGAGGAAACCGTCCGGTTTCCGCTCCATCCGAATACCGATGTATGGCTTGCCGTTACTAAATTGGGCCTGCAGTGCTTTGACATTAAGTACGGACAGTGGAAGCGAATAGGACATGCCATCCGTCCGCACCTGCAGGATCAGCCGGTTCCGCTCAGCATCCGGCAGGCCAAACAGGGTCTCCGCAGGCAGCCGAAGTTCGGCGCGCCCCGCTTCTGCGACGATGGCGATCTCCACCACATTCCCTTCGGCGGAGGCCAGCTTACCCGCGAGCTGTTCCGGCGTGTATACTGTGACACCTGCCTGCGCCGACGGAGCCGGGCTTGGCGCAGCCGATGCGGACGGAACAGGAGACGGTGAAAGTGCCGAACCCGTTCCCCCGCCGCCATTATCCGGCGCCGGTGTCGGTGTCGCGGAAGCCGAAGGGGTTGGCGAAGGCACTGCGGACGGCGCAGAAGACGGTGCCTGGGTCGGCGCTGCCGTTGGCAGCGGCTGGCCCTTCAGATCGGTAATACGCCCCTCGGTTTCTGCTTTGATCGGGGAATGCTTGCTTATATATTCTGTCAGGACTTCAAAATCGGGATAATACAGCAGGTTAATCCGGCCAGCTTTTTTTGCCTTCTCCATTGGTGTATACCCGTCTCCGCCTCCGGCAATAAAGGCATTTGTCGCCACTGTATACATGGCGGCCGGATCAATTGGCGTATACTGCCCGTCTTTCAGAATCTGCACGCTTACGATGCGGCTAAGCGGCGGTTTGGTCGAGTCGTAATAATATTTCATACCCGACACATGCGGGAACCGGCCTTGCTTCGTCTCGACCGTACTTACGCCGATTTCCAGCGAGTCGATAATTTCCTGGCCAGTCATCTCAAGCGTCACCAGATCGTTGTTGAACGGAAGCACGGTAATGACTTCGCCTTGCGTAACCCCGCCGATGTCGATAGAGGCCCGGATGCCGCCGCCGTTCTGAATGGCAACGTCCGCCTCCGCTTTGATCCGCATGGCGTCGGTAATCACGTTGCCCAGGTTGGTCTCTTTGCTGCGGACGTTGTCTCTGATGCCGTCAAGCAGAACGGCCGACTCGCCGACAACCGCGCCGCTCAGTTCCTCAACGCCGGGCTTGTACGTTTTGTTCAGCAGCTCAAGCGCTTCCGGATCAGCCGGAATCGTGTAGCTGCCGCCCGTTTTGGCGTTCAGGTCCACCAGACGCCCGTCATAACTTGTAATGACGCCCTCCGGATTAAACGTAACGTCCAGCTCGCCGAGGTAGTTCGATTTTTCATGAGCCTGAACGATCAGCTGCGGGTAACCGTGTGCCTGCCGGATTTCCGGCCGGTCCAGCTTCGTATGGCTGTGCCCGCCAACGATAATGTCAATACCCGCTACTTGATCTGCTAATGCTTGATCGACGTTGTAACCCAGGTGGGAAAGAGCGACAATTTTGTCCACACCGGCGGCTTCCAGGGCTTGAACGGCTGCCCGCGCACTTTCTACATGGTTGTTAAACCGGATATTGGGTCCGGGACTGGCCAGAATCTCCGTCTCCTCGGTAGTTAGCCCGATCAGGCCAATTCGTTCGCCGCCGATCTCCTTCACCATATACGGATAGATAGCTGCGTTCGCCGCCGTGCCTGCGGTTTGTCCTTCTTTGAACAGCCCGCTGAGGGCCGGCTCCTTGCCGAAATCGATGTTCGAGCTGACAAACGGGAACGCGGCTTTGGACACAAAGTTATACAGAGCGGACGGGCCACGGTCGAACTCATGGTTGCCGAAGGTCATCGCGTCATAGCCGATCAGATTCATGAAGGCAAGATCCGCGAGCCCCTCATATTTGTTAAAATACAGCGTTCCGGAGAACACGTCGCCCGCATCGACCAGGATAGAGTGCTTTGCTTGCTGACGGGACTGCTTGATGGCAGTAATCCGTCTGGCGATATTGTCCGGACTGTTGTCTTTGGTATCCAGATTGGCGTGCGTATCATTGGTATGCAAAATACGGAGGGAAAAGCCGTCCGTTTCCGGCTCCGGATCCAGCGCAATCTGCGCCAGCAGCGGGTCGTGGTCCGACACCCGGCCGTCTTCTACCATGTAGTCGGCATTAATATGCACCATGTCGAGCACAGACGAATCCGCAAGCCGGTTGTTCACCAGAATGTGGTCCAGCGTCTGCGAGTTGCCTTGATAAATATAGGAATACCGCTCTTCCGCGGGCAGTCTGTCGACCAGATTCGTCAGTTCCGTGCCACGCAGCAGGCTCAGGGTATTCGAGAACTGAAAGTCATTCAAATCCCCAAGGACGACGACATTCGCCCGGGGGTTGGCCGTCAGCACCTCCTTGACGAAGCCGTTTACCACTTTGGCGATTTCGGCCCGCTGGGCTTCACTTGGGCGAACCGGCGGCTGGATGCTGCCGAAGAGGCCGGAGTCGCCAGTTTTGGAGTTAAAGTGATTGGCAATGACCAGCACTTCCTGGCCGTGAAAAAGAAATTCCGCCGCAAGCGGCTTACGGGAAGCGGTAAATGCCGGGTCCTCCGGACGGATGCGCCCCGGATTATGGCTCAGTCCCTGCGGGCCGTATGTGACTTCGGTGACCGAATCCCCTTTGCCGCCGGGACTCGGCTTTAGTGTGGTCCGCTCCGGATTGTACAGGAAGCCGACCCGGATATTGCCGCCCGAAGCGCCGCCGTCCTGTTTGTCCACCGGAGCAATATCGGTGAAGGCGTAATCCGGGCCGCCCTGGGTGCGAATGGCGGAGATTAGCGCTTCATAGCTTTTGGAGGCGTCCACGGTGCCGCTGTCGGCTGAACCGTCGTTGTCCTGAACCTCCAGCAGACCGATAATGTCGGGCGAATTCAAATTGGTGACAATCGCTTTGGCGATGTTGTTGATTTTATCCGGCCCGCTTTTGACGGAGAAATTCTCCACATTAAACGAAGCGACAGTAAGCTTGTCCTCTGCGGGCGTAAAAGCGGTAATTTCACGATCGGCAGAAGTGCCCTGTATTACGGCGGGAAGTTCGCCTTCCGGCAGCAGCTTATAGTTGCCGTAATCGTAGCCGAGAATGCCGGTAATGTTGCCTGCGAACTGCTGGCCTGTCCGGACAGGGGAAGCCGGTTTTTTGGCGATAAGAATGCGCTGCGGATTGTAGTCCTCACCGTTCAGGACAAGCCCGCCCGCCGGGGAGTACAACTCGTTTTCATTGCCGGGACCGTTGTCGACCACAACCGGAATCTCATAGTCGTACGGGCCGATAATGCGCGGTGTATTCAACTGCAGGCGCATGCCCTCAAGGCTTTCAAAGAAATCGAGTCCGTCCGTCGACGGATCAAAGGAGGAGGGATCGCTGTCGATCGAAACCGTGGGCAGCGTTCTGCCGCCCGCACCAAGCACTACCGGGTCCGGAAGCGGCTGGTTCCGGGACTCCAACGTGATGGAGCTGGCGGAAATCTCCGTTGTAAGTTGGTCGAGGGAACCCTCGTAACCGGCTTCGCGCCACTCTTTTACCTGGCCGTTTACGGTGATGACATCGCCCGCGTTCAATCCGTGGGACGCTTTATAAATCATAATGGCTTCGGACGTCCGGTCGTCCTCATCGGGAGTGAGAGATTGCATGTAGGCGGTACCGGAGTCTTTGACGGAAGTGACGACACCTTTAACATTGGTAACCAGCTCGTCGCGGTAAGGCGACTGAAGACCCGGTCCCTGAATCTGGGCGATAGTCAGCCCGTCCACAGGCGTCTTGGCCGTATAACTGAACTCGGAGACAGGACTGTCTGTTTTCCCGGGGACAGAGGAGTAGGCTTTGATCAGCACCTGGTCGTCGTTGATGATAATGGGTCCGGTATACAGCTGGTTGACCGGAAAAGCGTCCGGGCTGCCGTCTGCGTACACACTGTAATAGACGCTAGCCGTAACGGAGGCCGAAAGCGTGATGCCGGTTCCTTTGGGAATCACCGCTCCGGAGGGAGGGGAAGCAAGAACTTGGGGAGCGTTACTGCTGTCCGCCAGTTCAATGGCGGTGGGGTTTTTGATGCCTTTGACGGTAAAATAAGTTTCCGCCGAACCGGTCACAACAATTTTGGTGCCGATCAGCGACGGATTGGTTTTGAGTCCAAAATCAGGCCGGAAGGAAGAGGCGAGCTGAACCGGCATAATGCGTTCTTTGTCGGTTTCGCCCGGAAAATCGGCAATGGCCAGATTGTTGTTGTCGGGGATGCCGGTGGTGATGTAGGTGGGACCGTTCTGGGTGTAGCCGACGATATAGCCTTCCACGGTGACTTTACTGCCTGATGCCGCCTGAAGCGCTTCGCTGACTGAGATTGGCCCGTCGGCGTAGGCTCTGCCGCTTCCCGCGGGGATGCCCGGGAACATCCCGGTCACAACCATCAGGAATGCGAGCAGCAGGCTGATTGTCCTTTTGCACGGTGAAGAAAAAGTCATGGCACACTTCCTCCCTGTGTAAAGTCATATTTGGAATATATTATAATAAGGAAACTATTATTTTGGAGCTATTTTTTATTAAAAGATTGTAAATAAGCACAAAAGAGCAGGGGAAGGTCAGCCGTCTGTGTCCGAGGGAGGAGAAACGCCTGCTGCCAAAGTCGCAGCGTGCGCCGGTCCGCTGTTCGCAAAGTGTCATAAGCCCAAGGAAACCCAGTTTCGGCGCAAAAAAAAAAAACGGCCTGGCGGCCGTCTTCCATCCAGCATAATTTTTAGCGTGGTTCGGTGTTATCACCGGTGAGAGGGGCGCTAATCCGCTCGGCGCCGCCCATATATTTGCGCAGCGCCTGCGGGATACGCACGCTGCCGTCCTCCTGCTGATGGTTCTCCAGCAGCGGGATCAGTATACGCGGCGTCGCGACCGCCGTATTGTTCAGGGTATGGCAGAAATGCAGCCGCCCGTCCGCATCCCGGTAGCGTATATTCGACCGGCGGGCCTGGTAATCAAGCAGATTCGAGGCCGAATGCGTTTCGCCGTAAGCGTCCCGGCTCGGCATCCACGTCTCGATATCGTATTGCTTATGCGTTTTGGCCGCCATGTCTCCGGCACAGACAGCGACTACCCGGTACGGCAGCTCCAGCAGCCGGAGCAGGTGCTCCGCATTCGCCGTAATTTCCTGGAGCATCCGCTCCGAGCTGTCCGCATCGCACAGCACCACCTGCTCTACCTTGGCGAACTGGTGCACCCGGTAGAGTCCGCGCACATCCCGTCCCGCCGAACCGACCTCCCGGCGGTAGCAGGCCGAGATCCCCGCCAGCTTCAGCGGTCCTTGCTCCAGATCGACAATTTCATCGCTGTAATACGAGACAAGCGATGCCTCCGAAGTGCCGGCCAGCCAGCGGTTTTCATCCGCCAGCTCATATGTCTGATCCCTGCCGGCGGGAAAAAATCCCGTCCGCTCCAAAGCTTCCGGCCGGACCATCACCGGCACATCCATCAGCGTGAAGCCGCGTTCCGCCAGCACATCCAGGGCCAGCTGCTGCACCGCAAGGTGCAGGCGGAGCCCCGCATCCTTCAGCACGTAGCTGCGCGGGCCGCCGATTTTGACGCCGCGGGCCAGATCCAACAGGCCAAGCCGCTCGCCCAGCTCGACATGACCGCTTGCGGCAAAATCAAAGGCTGGAGGTTCGCCGACCCGCCGGAGCTCCACATTTTCCGTGTCGTCCCGCCCCATCGGCGTATCGGCCGACACCGGGTTCGGCACCTGCAGCATCAGCTCGCGCCACCGCCGCTCGGTTTCCTCCAGCGCGGCTTCCAGCGTCCCTAGCTCCGCGTTGACCGCACGGACACGCTGCTTGGCGGTTTCGCCCGCTTCAGCCTCGCCTGCACGCAGCAGACGCTCCACCTCTTTGCTGAGCGTATTGCGTTCCGCCCGGCGTGCTTCCGTCTCCTGGCGCAGCCGTCTGCGCCGCTCATCCGCCTCCAGCAGCTCGCTTACGTTGAGGTTGACTTTTTTCCACTCCACCGTTTGTCTTACCGTGTCCTCATTGTCCCGAATCCATGTGATGTCCAGCATACCGCTCGCTCCTTTTGGTCTATTAGAAAACACAAAAACGCCCTCATCCATGGGACGAGGAGCGTCAGCTCGCGGTGCCACCCAGGTTGACCGAACCGCCGGTTAGGCTGAAGTCCGATCCGCTTTGGTCTTCGCTGTAACGGGCGAAACCCGGTAAACTTAGGGAGGGTGCTCCTCCGGTCGCAAACGCCTCACGGTTGGATGCCGGTCATTGGCCTGATCACGATTTGATATTGCTGTCCAGTATAGCCGATGACAAGGGAGGACACAAGAGGGAGACGCCGGGTTATTCATTTTCTTTTGCTAGTGGAACGGCTTCTTGCAAGAAGCCCCTGTTCTAAAAGTGGTACACCGCCAGCATTTCTCCCCAAGTGGCAAGCTCCAGTTCTTTAAAGCCGGATTTGGCGTACAGCTTCCTGGCCTGCTCATTATCCGGGTGATACCCCAGTATAATAACATCCGTCCTGTTTGTTCTTGTTCGAATCTCGTCGATAACCAGCAGCATGGCGTGATAACCAAGGCCTTGTCCTTGAAATCTTTTGTCGATCATAAAGCGGTAAATCCAGTAGTTTCCGTCGTCCGGATCCAGCCCGAACAGAGTAAAGCCGATCATTACGTCATCCTTGTAAATCGCCCTGGTTACAAAACCCTCTAGATATTGAGCTTCTGCAATCGAATACAGGTTGGACGAGATGAACTTTTTTTGCTCTGGCTTCGGCTGCAAGTTTGCACATTCTCCCCAATTCTGTTTGGTTACTGCCTGGAGTGTAATCATTTCCGGCCTCCTTCTTATGACCCCAGTGTATCAGCTAAATTCTACGGTATGGAGGTAAAAAACAGGTATAACCAGATTATCCCGCCCTTTAGCTGTATCCGGGTAAACCTGCTGATTCTGGGGAAATACCTCACTCGGAATTGAAGTTTGAAGCGGGGCCGGGCTAGTCTGCATATTTGACAATATTTATTCCCCTTTGCTACGATGCGATTAGTACGAATTTAAAATAATGCGCGGGCGCATGTCCCGTACGCGGAGAAACATAATCCACAGTGGGGTGAAAACATGGCAAAAATCGTAGTTATCAACGGGACGCCTTCCCTGGTCTCCCGGATCAATGCGGTTATCGAATATGCGGAGGAAACGCTTCGGCGCGAAGGGCATGAGGTGGAACGGATCAACGTGGCGGAGCTGCCGGCCGAGGATTTGATCGGCACCCGGTTCGAAAGTGAACCGATTGTGAAAGCTAACGGACTTGTGGCCGAAGCCGACGCGCTGATCGTAGTCAGTCCGGTCTATAAGGCTTCTTACACAGGAGTGTTGAAGACGTTTCTGGATCTTGTGCCGCAAAAAGGACTGGCCGGCAAAATCGTCCTGCCGCTTTTCATGGGCGGCAGCCTGGCGCATCTGCTTACGATCGAGTATGCGCTGAAACCGGTATTGTCGGTGCTGGGTGCACGCCATATCCTCGGCGGCGTGTATGCCGTCGATTCGCAGGCGGTACGCGGCGAAGATGGCAGAGTGGAGCTGGCCGAGGAGCTGAAGCTGCGGCTGGATGCGGCGCTGTCCGAATTCGCGGAGGAAACCGCGCATAAGGCGGCACGCAAGGTGCAGAGCTAGGCGGCAAGGCCGCTAAGCCGCGGAGGGGACCGCGTGGGTGCAAAGAGCGAAGCATGAGCTGCCGCCAAAGCCCGCCCGCCTAGCAATGAGCAGGTAAGCAGTCGTCATGAGCAGCAGCCGTCAGGGACAGACGGCATAGGGGCTGGCATAAGCATGGGCGGTCCGCATGAGCCAGCCTAATCAGCCCGCATGGCCCCGAACTGCCCCCGGCTGTGTACGCTACCGGTCCGTACCCGCACCAAACCAAAAAGCGTCTTCCGTAACAGCCGTGAGGCTGCGGAAGACGCTTTTTTTGCCGCGCGGGCGGCATTTTTTTTAAAGAATAAAGCCGTATTACAGATCGTCGAACCCGTTGTCGTCGCCAACCTTGCCGTAGTTGCGGGACTTGGCTTCAAAGAAGTCGGTTTTCGTCGCGTTCAGCGCTTCGTCGGAGAACGGCTTGATCCAAGGCATGCAGTTCACGTCCACGCCGTCGTACGCTTTATCGAGTCCCATCAGGCGCAAGCGCTTGTTGGCGATGTACTTGATGTAGTCGGACAGCTCGTTCAGGTCGATGCCGCGTACGTTGCTGAGCGTATAGTGGGCCCAGTTCGTTTCCAGCTCCACCGCACGGTCAATGGTTTTGTAGACATAATCCATGTTCTCCGGCGTGTTCAGTTCAGGGAAGTCGACAAGCAGCTGCTTGAACACTTCTGCAAAGAAATAGCAGTGCTGGTTCTCGTCGCGCTGAATGTAGGAGATCATCTGGCTGGTTGCCATCATTTTTTGGTCGCGGGCCAGGTTGTAGAAGAAGGCAAACGTGCTGTAAAAGAAAATGCCCTCCAAAATCAGGTCGGCCACAAGCGCCCGGAAAAACGTCTGCGGCGACTGCTCGTCGCGGAATTCCTGATAGATCTCCGAGATAAAACGGTTGCGGTCGAGCAGCACCGGATCATGCTTCCAGTATTCAAAAATTTCCTTCTGTTCGCTTTCGGATACAATGGAAGACAGCACGTAGGAATAAGACTGGTTATGCACAACCTCCTGCTGTCCGATGATCGCGGAAATGGCCTCCAGCGAGGAGTCGGTAAAATAACGTTTTACATCGCCTACAAACATCGTCTGCATCGAGTCAAGCACAGCCAGCAGGGAGATGTTGATCTTGAAAGTACGCTGCTCCTCCGGGTCCAGCCGGGGGAACTGCTGCGCATCCTTCGACATCGGAATTTCGTCGGCGATCCAGTGGTTGAGCAGCAGCACTTTGTACAGCTTGTACATATGCGGCATCCGGATGTCGTTCCAGTTCAGAATACCGGAGCATTCACCTTCGATAATCCGGGTCGATTGGTTAGGGGCTTCCGTGTTAAAAATCTTTTGCAGCTGCATGTTCAGCTCACACTCCTTCGATTTGCTTACGTATCTTCTACTTGCTTACGTATATATGGCGTACGGGTTAGCTTGCGCACGATTCGCATTCTTCGATCGTCAGCGCCCGGCTGCGTACGTAGTAGGTCGATTTCAAGCCGGCTTTCCAGGCATGCAGATGCAGCTCCAGGAACTCGGTTGCTTTAATGTCAGGACGAACGTACAGGTTGAAGCTTTGGCCTTGGTCCACATGGCGCTGACGGGCTGCAGCCATGTCAATGGACCAGTGCTGGTCGATCAGGAACGCCGTCTTGTAATACCAGATGGTTTTGTCGGACAGGTCCGGCGCAGGGTTAGCGATTTTGTAAGTCGTCTTCTCCTCGTAGGACAGCAGCTCGTACAGCGGATCAATGCTGGCCGTCGAACCGGCGATAATCGAAGTCGAACCGTTTGGCGCGATTGCGAACATCCAGGCGTTGCGGACTCCGTCCTTGGCAACCTGCTGCTGCAGCTCCCGCCACTGCCCGGCCGTTACGAACTCGCCTTCGCGGTCGCCGGTTGTGTAGCCGCGGCTTGTGAAGTAAGCGCCATTCTCCCAATCGGAGCCAGCGAACTTCGGATAACGGCCTTTTTCGCGGGACAACTCCATGCTGGAGCGGACGAGCAGGTAATTGATGTATTCGTACAGATTGTCGTTATATTTAACCGCCTCTTCGGATTCCCAGCGGATGCCTTCAAGCGCCAGCAGGTGATGCAGGCCGAAGGTGCCGAGTCCGACAGCGCGGTATTGGCTGTTTGTGTACTGCGCCTGCAGCACTTCGATATTGTTGATGTCGATAACGTTGTCGAGCATCCGGACCTGAATTGGAATCAGGCGCTCCAGCACTTTGTCCGGCACGGCGCGCGCCAGATGGATGGAGTTCAGGTTGCAGACGACGAAATCGCCGGGGATTTTGGAAATCACGATCCGGGTTTGTCCGTCCTTTGTGACCAGTTCTTCTTGCTCCACAACCGTTGCCGACTGATTTTGCATAATTTCGGTGCACAGGTTGGAGGAGAACACCATACCCGCATGGCGGTTCGGGTTCGCCCGGTTAACCGTATCGCGGTAGAACATGTACGGCGTACCGGTCTCCAGCTGCGATTTCATAATCCGCTTCATGATGTCGATTGCCGGCACCGTGATGCGGGAGAGCTCCGGATGCGCCGACGCTTCGGCGTATTTGTCGCGGAAGCTGCCTTGGCCTGGCGTCTCATCGTAGAAGTCTTCCAGACCAAGCGCGCGGCCGGAGGCGTCTTTCCAGCCCATCACTTTTTTCACTTCATGCGGGCAAAACAGATTCCATTGTCCGCGGGCTTCCACCGCCTCCATGAACAGGTCGGGCAGGCAGACGCCGTGGAATACGTCATGCGCGCGCATCCGCTCGTCGCCGTTGTTCAGCTTCAGGTCGAGGAACGCCAGGATGTCTTTGTGGAAAACATCCAGGTACACGGCGACCGCGCCTTTGCGTGTGCCAAGCTGGTCGACGCTGACGGCGGTGTTGTTCAGCTGGCGGATCCAGGGGATGACGCCGGAGCTTGTATTTTTATGTCCGCGGATGTCGGAGCCGCGGGCGCGGATTTTGCCGAGATATACGCCGATGCCGCCGCCCATTTTGCTCAGACGGGCTACGTCGGTGTTGGAATCAAAAATGCCTTCAAGCGAATCGTCGACCGTGTCGATGAAGCAGCTGGAGAGCTGTCCGGCCACTTTTTTACCGGCATTGGACAGGGTAGGCGTTGCGGCGGTCATATAGATATTGCTCATCGCCCAATACGCTTCTTTGACCAGCTCCATCCGCTTGTCTTCCGGTTCCTGGTGCATCAGGTACATGGCGATAACCATATATCGCTCCTGCGGCAGCTCCATCACCCGGCCGTCAAAATCATGCGCCAGGTAGCGTTCAGTCAACGTCAGCAGGCCGATGTAGTCGAACAGCAGGTCGCGGGAAGGTTCAATGCAGGCGCCAAGCTCGTTGATCTGCTCTTGGGTGTAGCAGGAGAGCAGTTCTTCGCGGTACACGCCTTTTTTGACCAGCTCGGAAATGAGCGGATACAGATCCCCGTAAGGTGCTTCGGGATAGGCTTTGTAACGGCGGCTGACGGCGGCTTTTTTATAAAGCGAAGTCAAAAGCGACCGGGCCGCGGCGAACTTCCAGTTCGGTTCTTCTTTGGTGACGAGCTCCAGCGCGCTCATGGTGAACGCATTGCTGATTTCCTCGCCGCTGACTTCGTCCCGGCGCAGCTTGGACTTCACACCCCGCAGCAGCGTTTCTTTGTTCAGGTTGTCGAGGCCGTTCAGAACACGGTCGGCATAAACGGACAGGCGGGTTTCGTCAAAAGCAAGCTGACGGTTATCGGGTTTGACTACGAGTTGTGGCATAGGGATCGCTTCCTTTCCGGACGGGAGATTATAGGGTGATGCAGTGAGATTATAGAATGATGCGTTATTGTGAATTTGCAATATCAAAAATTGATGTATTAGATGAACGGAATACCCTCCGTCCGTTAGACGGGGGAGGGTTCCCATAATACGATGTCGTCTGTGCCGTTGCCGAGCGTGGCCCGGACATCGATGATCCGCTGATTCGAGCTTCCGCGGTAACGGAGGGTCGTATCCTTCAGCGCTTCAACAAACCGGCCGTCAATCAAAACGTCGCAGCGTTCCAGCAGCTGCCGCTCGGGCTTGTCCGTCATGGCGGACAGTTCTTCAAACGTATAGCCCGTATAACCCCAGACGGAGCAGCCGGGCACTTTTTGCAGCAGCTTGTCCACAAATCCGGCAGCTTCTCCGGCGGAAAAAAACGGGTCTCCCCCGGCCAGCGTAATGCCGTCCAGCAGCGGATTGGCGGCAATGTCTTCGATGATTTCCGCTTGGCGTTCCACCGTGAACGGCTCGCCGTAGCGGAAATTCCAGGTCTCCGGATTGAAGCAGCCGGGGCAGCGGTGCCGGCATCCGCTTAAAAAGATGACGGCCCGCAGCCCTTCGCCTTCATTAATTGATTCCGGGTAATAACCGCACAAATTCATAGATGTTTGACCCGGTCCCGGACTTCGGCCTGCTTGGCGGCGTTAAAGCGGGTCTGGTAATCCCCGGTCAGGTAACCGGTCACCCGGCGCAGCCGCCGGATATGGACTTCGGATTCATGTTTGCCGCAAGACGGGCAGTTTGAGCCGATAACCCCTTCATGCCCGCAGGCGGAGCAGCGGTCGATCGGATGGTTGATGCTGAAATAGCTGATGCCTTGATCAAGCGCGTAACGAATGATTTTGACAAAAGCCGACGGGTTGCTCCGCGCATTTCCGTTCAGCTCGACGTAGGAAATGGCGCCGGCGTTGCACAGGTCGTGGAAAGGCGCCTCCAGGCTGATTTTCCGCGCGGCTCCCAGCGTATGATAGACCGGGACATGGAACGAATTTGTGTAGTACTCGCGGTCGGTCACACCCGGAATCGATCCGTATTCCTTGCGGTCGATTTTGGTGAACTTGCCGGACAATCCTTCCGCAGGCGTGGCGAACAGCGTAATATTCAGATCCAGCTCTTCGCTTTTGCGGTCGCAGTATGCCCGCATATGCCGGACAATGGCGAGCGCTTTGCCGTATACCGTCTCGTCTTCGGCGTGATGCCGGCCGTACATTGCCTTCATGCATTCGGCGATTCCGATAAATCCGATCGACAGGCTGCCGTGCTTCAGCAGATCGCCAACCTGATCGTCGGGACCCAGATGCTCGCCGCCTTCCCAGACGCCTTCGCGCATCATGAAGTCGGACGCCTTCGCTTTTTGAGCGGCCTGGATCCGGTAGCGGTGCAGCAGCCCGTCCAGTGCGATGTCCATGTAGTAGTCGAGGTCGGCGTAAAAGCCCGCTTCATCCGGAGCGGAGCGGCGGCCCGTCACCGTGCCGTGCTCAATCCCGAGACGTACGAGATTCAGCGTATTAAAGGACAGGTTCCCTTTGCCGGAGCAGCGGTTGCGTCCAAACCGGTCGCCGAGCACGCGCGTACGGCAGCCCATCGTGGCGAATTCCGTGTCGGGATCGGCCGGATCGTAGTATGCCAGGTTCAGCGGAGCGTCCAGGTTCGCAAAATTCGGGTACAACCGGCGCGCCGAGCATTCGGCGGCTTTCACGAACAATTCGTAGTTCGGGTCGCCGGGCTGCTGGTTGATCCCGCTTTTGCATTTGAAGATCTGAATCGGAAAAATCGGCGTTTCGCCGCTGCCAAGCCCGCTCATGGTTGCCGTCAGCAGCGAATCGATGATCAGCTGGCCTTCCGGCGAAGTGCAGGTGCCGTAATTGATGCTTGTGAACGGAATCTGCCCGCCGGCCCGGCTGGACATCGTGTTCAGATTGTGGATCATGCTTTCCGCGCCCTGGAGCGTCTCGGCAGCCGTCTCTTTGGAGGCGTAACGGAAAGACTTGGGATAGCGCTCCGCCAAGTCCTTGCGGCTCATGGAAATGTCGCCGAGTTCCTCTGCCGCCTGTCCTTCTTCAAAATACTCCAGGCCTTTGCGGAAGTATTTGACGAACGATTTTGTCACGTAAGGGGCGAGATCATAATCGATTTTGTTTGCGGATACGCCGCCGTATTGGGCGTTCTGCTGGGATTGAAAAATAATGGCGACCAGCGCCATAGCGGTCATAATCGAATTCGGAGGCCGGACGCTGCCGTTACCCGTATTAAAGCCCTCGCGCAGCAGCTTCTCAAACGGAATAAAAATGCAGTTGGTCGTCCCGATCGCATACTGGTCCAGATCGTGGACATAGACGAAGTTGTCGCGAACGGCTTGAATCAGCTGAGGCGGCATCACGAAGCTCCGTGCGTACCATTTGGCATATTCGCTGCCGAATTTGCTCAGCTTGCCCGAGAAGCTCTCCCCGTTCAGGTTGGCGTTCTCGCGCAGCAGATCCAGATCCCGGCTGTCGATAATATCCCGGCCCAGCCGGATGACTTCCTCCAACAGCTCGTTCGTATAGGCTTGTCCACTCCATGATTTCTCCAGCAGCGTCATGCTACAGCTCTCCTCTCGATAAGTGAATCCCGCATCTGTTCATAAAAAAAGCATCTTCTGCCGGGAGCAGAACATGCCCGTATGCGTATCAAATCTCCCCACCGGGAGATCAAGTTACCGTGATCATCTTATGTAGGTCGCATGCGGACACCTTCCTGTTCCTCGCAGGTATGGATATGCGGTGTCGTCAAAACAGGCAGGTCTCCTGGCTACCCGGCATCTGGTTCGGCGCCTTCCCGAAGGCGATCCTTCAGTGGCTTGTGCCGTCAGATTACGTGTTTGGGGCGGTCTGTTATCCCCAAGCCGTCCGGTTACAGTGGCGGGACCGCAGCGGATTTGCACCGCGTTTCCCTTTTAAGCCTGGACCCTTTATCTAGGGGTCTGGCACCTGTTTCCACTATATTTTGTTGTCGTTAAATAAATTTAACCCAAGATATAGTGTTTGTAAACAGTTTTTTTATCCACCGTCTATCCACCGCCAAACCGGGGTAGTCCACAGTTCATCCACAATTTATCCACAGCCTGTGGGCAAAATATCCACAAGCCATCCCCAAATTGTTTCACACCCCCAGTTATCCCTGTTCTATGGGAGGTGGGACCGTGCCGGATTTGTCACGTAAATGTCGAAATTGCAGCCGTTTGCGAAATGCGGGCGGTGTCGAATATAGGGTTTGATTGTGTCGAGTACAATCTCCGACAAAGTCGGATATATAGAGTGCATACAGCAGGTCCAAC
Organism: Paenibacillus nanchangensis; assembly: GCF_046543445.1. Lineage (NCBI taxonomy): Bacteria > Bacillati > Bacillota > Bacilli > Caryophanales > Paenibacillaceae > Paenibacillus > Paenibacillus nanchangensis. The sequence continues at coordinate 73,966 of NZ_JBHOFD010000020.1, read as the reverse complement.
AACAGAGTTGGCGATGGCGTAACCGGTTTGTCGCTCCGGCAGCGAACTGGTACAATATAGCTGGGCCTGCCCGAAGGCGGGCGGTTGATTTTGGGGAAGGTAAATTGGAGCATGAGAAACGAGTAAGTGGAGTAAAACGAGGAATGATGTGCTACGTTATATAAGCTGAATTATTGAATGACAGGAAAAAGGAAATGTCACGGAGGCAATTTGGAGCTACAGGAGCCGTAGCACATTTTTTTGAGTTCTCCGTTCCATAAAGATTGAACTGTTGAATACAGGATGGCAGGGATGTCACGGAGGCAATTTGGAGCTGTAGGAGCGGAGCGTTCGCCTTTATTTTCGGATTTCCTCCGTTGAGTAGAATATAAGAAATCCGAAAATAACAGCGGCCGAAAGTCCCAAATTCGCTGCAGTGCCAGCCCTGTTCCGCCTGTATGTCTTCGTTCACTCTATCCGGAACTACCATTGAACTCCGAAAATAATAGTGGGCTAGAAGTTCTGAATTGGCCGCAGTGCTAGCTCCACCTGTCCTTCTTCAGTTCAGTCCATATGAGGAGGAGACGAGCATGGCGATTGCCGAAGTTAGCGTGATCCCGATCGGGACGGGAAGCACAAGTTTAAGCGGGTTTGTGGCGGATATGCAGCGCGCACTGGAAAGCGTGGAGGGAATCACCTACGAATTGACCTCGATGGGGACGATTATCGAAGGACCCTTACCGCGGCTGCTGGCGGCCATTGAGGCGCTGCATGAATCACCATTTGCGGCTGGAGCCCAGCGGGTGTCCACGTCGGTGAAGATCGACGACCGGCGCGACCAGCCTTCAAGCAGCCGACAGAAGCTGGAATCCGTTGCGCGGAAGCTGCAGGCGGAGTAAAGGTGAGGCCAAGCAAGCGGAAGCGGAGCAGGCCTATCAGGCTGTATAACGCAGGGGGCTGGGGGAAACTAACGGAAGTCCGCAAACGGAGGAACATTCCAGGCAAAAAAGGGTTGCGTTTTTGTTCAAACCGAGTATAATAGTTTTTGTTTGACGGAAAAAACATAATAAGCTGGTGTAGCTCAGGGGTAGAGCAACGCACTCGTAATGCGTAGGCCGGGGGTTCAATTCCCTTCACCAGCATCCTCACAAAGTCAAGCAGGGCGCGGTTATCCGAGATATCGGAGGCCGCGCTTTTTTTGTTAAATGACCTCACTTCTAACATTCTTCTAACCTATACTCGAATAAAGTGTTTACTTTGTTATCTGAAACTCTCCTGCAAAGGCCTAATTGCTTGAGCTCACCGTGCAGTCTGCGGGAGAACAACACGCTTTTATGCCGCTGCTCGCCTTCCCGCAATTCATAGACTCCCAACAAAAAACAAAAAACAAAAAACAAAAACGAACCCTTTTTCCATCGGGCGACAATATAGGGTGTAAGCTGCTTACTCAGGAGGGCCCTCTGAATGCAAAGTGAATCGATGTACGACGTGCTCACAAAAATGATGGAAGGAGATCAGCAGGCGTTTCATACGTTGTATGATGCCACCTATAAGGATGTTTACCGGACTGTCTCTTTTCTGGTGGATCATCCGCAGGATCGCGAAGATATTATGAATGAGATCTACATGCAAATGTGGACCTCGCTTCCTAACTACGATCCGAATCGTCCTTTCCACTTCTGGCTGCACGGCTTGGTTATCCGGCAAGTGCAAAGATTCCGGACGAAAAGCTGGAGGAGATTCCGAATTTTTGAACGTATCCGTGCCTTTTCCCGGGAAGAGCATCATTGGGATCAGCCTACGATGGGGACGGATGGGACAGACCCCGAGATATCGAGGGCCATGCACAAGCTGACCGATAAACAGCGAACGGTGATCATCCTCCGCTTTTACCACGACTATACGCTGGCGGAGATTGCGGCATTACTCGATATTCCGCTGGGTACAGTCAAGTCCAGATATCATGCCGGCCTGCAGCTGCTTAGAAAACAATTGGGAAATCTCCCATTGGAAAGGAAGGAAGAGAACAATGCCTATTGAAAATCAAATCAGCGAATACCTGCACCAAAAGGCAGAGACGATGGAATGTCCCCCGGCTGTTTCCAAACGAATCGAACAATCTTATTCTCAATACGTCCAACAGAAAAGGAGCAAAAAAACAATGAAAAAACGATTGATCGGCAGCATCGTTGCTGCAGCAATTATGATTCCAACCGCGGCATTCGCGGCACCTCCCCTGATTGAAATGCTTACGAGAACACCGATGACAGCCAAAGAAGTCAAGATGGATGCGGTTGGCCAAGTAGCGCTAGAAAAGTTGTATCGCTCTTATCCGGAAACCAAGTCATTTGAAATCATCGACGCCAGCCGGCTTGGAGGAGACCCTGCGAATGCAAGTAAGGGAAAAGCCATTCAAACAAGCATCGTGCTGCAGGAAAAGGGAGCTCACGGCAAAAAGATCCGGCTTGATTTGAACGCCGCGGGTGGAATCGAACATGTGAACCAAGAAAATTGGGAGCCTCAGAAGAAACCGGTCATCTCCTTAACCGATCAAGAAATCAAATTGAAAGTAGATGATCTCATTAACAAACTGTACGGCAGCTCCAGTAAGTACGAGTTTAGCATGGAGACGATGCAGAGTCCGGACAAAAAAATACTTATATTGAACTACACCGAAAAGGGATCAAAAACACCGTTTTATCAGGCGTCCGTTGAAGGGAATACGATCAGCGTTTCTCTGATCGGAGGCGGCCCGGCTGCATCCGTAGAAGGCTTTTTCACGACAAACGGCAAGCCTGACTATTATGCGGATGACTTTTTAAACGATGAAAAGCTCTTTGCTTTACTTGACATGAGTCCAGAAGACTTGAAACAAGAATTGGCAAAGGGGGCATCGGTCGTCGAGATCGCTGCATCTAAAAAGATTTCCAAACAACAAGTTGTGGACATAATCGCAACTACGCAGGCAAAAAAACAAATCCAAGGCGATCCGAATGGTGAAGCTGCTGTTGACGATCATACGCTGGAACAATTGAAACAGGCTGTTGAACCCAAAGTATTGCAAATGATTGAACACAAAACGGAAACGCCTTGGTAGGAGGAGATTTTGGGGCTGTTCCCCCTGCCAGCCAGACAGTAAACTTCATTACAACTGCTAAAGTGTATGGTGTTTGCTACAGTTAAATAAAACGCAATAAACGAAACAAAGAAAGCTTCAGGCTGATTCATCTGGTCTGAAGCTTTCTTTTCGTTTGTCAGCTAGTGTGGAATTTCTTAGCCTACAGAAGGTGGAGGACAACATCTTGGTGCTTTCCAGCAATTACAAGAGCAGACATCCTCACGTTTTCGGGAATTACGCCGATAAATGAAGAGTGTGCATTTGTGCAAATAAGACTAGGAAATAAGTTTCATTTATGGAAGCTGTTATACACCGACAAACATAAACACCGTGCACGTTGGTGAAGTTGGCGGATAGGCTTAGTACATAAAATAGTACAAAATTTCGTTGGTAATGTGCTGACAATGCGGGGGGACATGTAATGAAAAAACAGCTGAAAACGATGCTTTCGCTGGCATGTTTATTTATGGTGATGGGATGTTCGACTTCCCAGGAAACACAGCAAGCAACCAAAATCTCATTGCTGAATTCCAAAACCGAAATAACAGCTCAGATGGAAGAAATGGCGAAACAATACAACCAAGAGCATCCCGGAGTCACTTTAGAGATCATAACCGCACCTGCGGGGACTTCCGGTTATCAAAAACTGATGTCGATGTACGGCTCGGGGAGTCCAGCAACCATGTCGATGCTCGATCCGGGCGACGCACAGCAGTTTCTGGATAAAGCTGTTGATTTGAGTAATGAGAAATGGGTGGCGGAAACAATCGACAACGGACTGGACGCCATGAAAAAAAATGAAGCCGTGCTTGGCTTTCCCTTTGCAGTAGAGGGCTACGGGTTAATTTACAACAAGAAAGTGCTCGATCAGGCGATCGGGGGCTCTTTTGACCCTTCTTCGATAAAAAGCAGAAACAGTTTGGACCTGTTAATGACAAAGGTTAAGGAGTCGGGTGCAGAACCCGTTATGCTTTCACCGATGGATTGGTCATTAGGCTCCCATCTTTTAACGGTGTCTTACGCTGCTCAGCCCGGCGGTTTTTCCAAGCTGGTTAAGGACATGCAGAGTAATTCCATCAATCTGTCCCACAACGCGGTAATGACCGGATGGGTTCAAACTTTGGATTTGCTCAAAACAAACAACATCAATAAAAATTCCTTTATGAACAGTACCATGGAAGATGGAGCCAAGGCTTTGGGAGAAGGAAAAGTAGGGCTGTGGTTTATGGGCAACTGGGCTTGGGACGGAATCAAAAACAGTGATAAAGCCAACGGGGAGTATGGTTTCTTGCCGCTGCCGTTAAACAACAATGAAAATGATCCGGTTAACTCTAAGATCACAGTGGGTGTAACCAAATATATATTCATCGACTCAACCGCTACCACGCCTGAGCAGCAGGAAGCAGCCAAAAAGTTTCTAAACTGGCTTGTATTCGAAAAGTCCGGACAAGAGTTTCTGGTCAATAAAACCAACACGATCCCTGCGTTCAAAAATAATACTTTAGAACCTGCCGATCCTTTGGGGAAATCGATCAAGGCGTATATTTCTGCAGGAAAAACGCTGCCGTTTATGACCACTCTTCCTCCCGATCATTGGGCCATAACCGGTGCTTCTATTCAAAGCTACATCCGCGGTAAGATCGATCCGGCCGAGCTGCTGCGTCAAATACGCATTTACTGGAAAGCCCAACGCTAACAGCGAGATCGGACATAGGGGGAGAAACGGTGTTTAAATTAACGTTAAAGAAAAAACTGATTGGCGCGGCGCTCGTATTGGTTATCGTTTTGTCACTATCGAGTGTAATGGGCATCATAAAAATGTCGGAAATGGGCCGGGCCTCGGATCATGTCAATAACCGCTCATTGCCTGCGCTTATTCTTCTTCAGGGAATGGACAAGCAGATTACGGAAATCGACAGACTCACCGTCCGGATGATTCTCGCAGAGGACCCGGAAGCCCGGAAGAAAGATCAGGAGGAACTGGCAAAAGCGATCAAGTCCATGGAAGAAAGCGTAGACCAATATCAGAGTTATACCTCCACCGTAGAGGAAAAAGAGTTGTTTACCAACTTTTACGGCCAATGGGCGATGTATCTGCGATATTTAAACGTGGTTTCCGCAGCGATGGAGGAAAATGACAAAGTCATGGCAACCATGATCGTTCATGGAAATACAGCCATTTACCAAACCGCATTGGACAACGTTAATCAACTGAGGGCTCTTAACGAGCAGTACGCCACGGATGCGGCAGACCTATCGAACCGTTCGTACCAGTCAGGCAAAATATTAATGATTTCCTTGACCCTCATCAGTACGATTCTTGGAATCGTCGGTTCGCTTTTATTGGCCCAATCGTTTACGAAACCGATACTAAAAATTGTGGAGCAGGTGAAGCTGGTAACCAAGGGGAACCTGCAGGTCGAACCTCTTCAGATACGGTCCAAGGATGAGGTTGGAGAACTGGCGGCGGATTTTAATGTCATGTGCGAGTCGCTGAGTAATCTGTTAAAAGAGGTGGTGGAGAACTCGCTGCTGGTAGCCTCCACAGCAGAGCAGCTGACGGCAAGTGCGGAGCAGACAAGTACAGCCTCCGAGCAGATCGCTATAAGCGCTACTTCAGTCGCGGAAGGATCGCAAACACAGCTTGCGGGTATAGCCGAGACGTTGAATATTTCGGTAGACGTTTCTAAAAGTGTTGAAAAAATTACCGAGCGGTTTGGGAAGGTAGCCGGTCTTTCCACCCAAGCCCAGGAGAAGGCTCATAACGGTCAAGCCATCATCACGTCAACTGTATCCCAAATCAGGGATGTTCACAGCAAGGTGACCCAATCTGCAGAAGTCGTGAATATATTAGGAGAAAAATCTGCCGAGATTAGCCAAATTTCGGCCTTGATCAGTGACATAGCGGCCCAAACAAATTTGCTCTCATTAAATGCGGCTATTGAAGCCGCGCGGGCAGGGGAACACGGGCAGGGATTTGCAGTCGTTGCCCATGAAGTGCGAAAATTGGCGGCACAGGCCAGCCAAGCAACAGGCAAAATCTCTGCTTTGGTCAGCGATATCACCTTGAGAACAAACGAAGTGGTAGTTTCCATGAATGAAGGGGTTCATTCCCTGAATGAAGGTATGGTGCTCGTCGATGAAGTAGGTACCGTGTTCTCCGAAATTGTCGATGCAGTAGAAGAAGTAAGCGGTGAAGTGGATAATGCCGCAATGGAAGCAAAAGCGGTAAGCGGAGGAACCGTTTCTATGGTGGAATCCATGAAAAAAATAGCGGAAATCTCCGAACGTGCAACGGATGCGACTCAAACGGTAGCCGCCGTTGTCGAGCAGACTACGGCATCCATGGAGGAAGTTTCCGCCGGGGCCAACATGTTGGCCAAGAGAGCGGAGGAAATGAATCAGACGGTATCTGTGTTTAAGATTTAAACAATTGGGAATGAGCCTGGTATAGATACCGGGTTCTTTCCCTTTTATGCATTTTATTGGATAATCCTATATAATTAACAATAAAATTCTTTTTTACGGAACCATCGGGCCTCTGTTGTCATTCAGGCCGGGGGTTGGAGGTGGAGTTATTTATATGAACATATTGTATATAAGCAGCCCGGTAAAAACACTTATTCTGACACTGATGGCGATTGTCGTTGTGCTGGTCTGGTTGTTTTACAGGTGGACCCGAAAGTCCAAGTAGGTTTACAACCTGACCCGGAGAGTCAAGCAGGAGGAGTTTTTTACCTACGGCAAGGGGAGGGATTACCCCTATCCGGACCAGGCTCCTGTTATAATAACCGCCGAGAATGGATGGTTACTCTTTCACCAGCGGCGGGCTTTTTTCTTTTAATTCAGCATTAATTTCCCGCGCTTCCTCTATGCTGGCGGCCGGAGAACTGATGGTTAGCTTCGATTTTTTCTCTCCAGCCTCTCCGGTCAGCAGTTCATAAAGCTTCGGATCGGTAATCTCAATGGAATACTGAAGAGTGGGATAATCAAAGTAGATCTGTCCCATAAACGTCCGTTCTTTCCCGGCATAGGACAACAAACCTCCACCCGGATAAAAATAAATGCGGTCAAATGTCATCCGCCCAATCGTTAAAGAGCCTCTAAAATCCTGGTCGTCAGGCAGATAGATGCCTTGGAGAACAACGTTCAGTTTCTGCTCCATTGTGTCTCCGTATGCATAGGCTGGTGTGTCAATCCGCACTTTCTCAATGGGGTCATAGCAGCTTGTTAGCAGGAGTGCAAGCAGCAGTATTCCCGGAAGAAGAGGAAACCGAAGCGTTTTTTTCATTGCATCATCCCCTTTAATGGTATTGCCGGTCGTTTTTTGACACGCTTGCCCGGTTATATATATAATAACTCCCAATCTGACCGCGAAAGAGGTTGTTTTACGCTATGCCAACCGGACCGGAGGAACCCGACAGCAGCCGGATCTGCCGAAGGAAGCCCTGCAAGCCCTGTTCTTTTAACCAAACCTATACTGTATCAATCGAGGCATAGCCTGCGTTTCTTTTTTTTGTGGAACGACGGGCTGTGCCTTTATGCGTTTATAAGGACTGCGTTTCGGCCTCTATGTGCATACTCAAGAAGTAGGAATTGGCGGAAAGCGCCGTACGGAGACTCTTTTGCGGGTTTAACAGGGGACGGCCATGTGTGCCGATATTTTCAGGAGGTGTAACTGTTGTTTGAACTGCTGATTATTTTTATCTTAATTTTGATCAATGCTTTTTTTGCCGCCTCGGAAATTGCGCTGATTTCGCTGAATGATAATAAAATCCGCCTGATGGCGCAGCAGGGGCACCACAAGGCCAAGCTGCTGGTCGGACTGCTGGGGGAGCCAAGCCGGTTTCTTGCTACGATTCAGATCGGAATTACGCTGGCCGGATTTTTTGCCAGTGCGTTTGCCGGGGAAAGCTTTGCCGGAGGCTTGGCCGCACTGCTGATTGATTGGGGCGTTCCGGTGCCGCCCGCGATTCTCAGCACAATTTCGCTGATCGTCATTACGCTGCTGCTCGCTTATTTCCAGCTGGTGCTGGGAGAGCTTGTGCCCAAGCGGGTCGCGATGAAAAAAGCGGAGCCTATCGCCATGTTTTCGGCCAACACGCTGCATGTGCTGTCCAAAGTGACTTCTCCATTCGTCAAGCTGCTGACCGGATCGACTAATGTGCTTGTCCGGCTGTTCGGCATCGATCCAAATGCCGATGATGAGGAAGTGTCCGAGGAGGAAATCCGGATGATGCTCGATACCGGAGCGGAACGTGGCACGATTCAAGCCAGTGAAAAGCTGATGATCAACAATATTTTTGATTTTGACAACATGACGGTTTCGGACATTATGACGCACCGGACCGACCTGCTGGCCATCCCGGCTGACGCAGGCCGGAACGAAGTGGCAATGCTTGCAGATACGGAGCAGTATACACGTTTTCCAGTATATGAGGAGAGCATTGATAACATTATCGGCGTTCTGCATATTAAAGACCTGATCCGTCACTTCCGAAGCGGGGAGGACGCCGAATGGGACCTGAGACAGCTGGTCAGCACCCCTCATTTTATCCCGGTTTCCAAAAAGACCAACGAGCTGTTCGAGGAACTCCAGCAAAACAAGGTGCACATGGCGATCGTCGTGGACGAATACGGCGGAACCGCCGGGATTGTGACGATGGAGGATCTGCTGGAGGAAATTGTCGGCGCGATTTACGACGAATATGATGAGGAAGAGCTGGAGTACGAAATGCTTCCGGACGGAGGCATGCTGTTCAGCGGCACGTTTTCCCTCCATGACGCCCAGGAGGTGATCGGGATTCGGCTGCCGGCGGAGCGGTATGATACGCTCAGCGGTTTTGTAATCGGCCAGCTGCGGCGCATCCCGACGGTTCAGGAACGGCCGGAGTTTGAGTATGGCGGCCGGCGGTTTGCTGTCCGTGAAGTCGGCCAGCACCGCATCCGCAAGCTTGCTGTGTATCCGGCGGGAGAGGATAAGGAACGGGGAGCCAAGGGTACAGATAAAGGGTAACCGCTGAGAGTAATTCTATATAGTGAAGGCGCCGGGAAAGGCGCCTTTTTTGCGCAAATCTCAGCCGCTGCCCTTTGGTCCGGGCGAACTATAGAGTCACCCTGTAAGCCTTATTAATACATATGGATTGTGGGGATCGGCGCAGCTTCACCCGGTCCCCGGGCAAGCAATGCGAAAGGGGGACGGCAGTTGCTGACGCTGGAACAAGTCAGGAGCCGGTCTGCCGCCAGACTGGCCGGCCTGCACCCCGTCATAGAGCGCGCGGCCAGATTGCTGATCGACCGGTGTTATGCGGAAGGTGTACCGATTGTCATTACCCAAGGGCTGCGAACCATAGCCGAACAGAATGCGCTATATGCCCAGGGCCGGTCCAAGCCGGGGGCGATCGTCACCAATGCCCGCGGCGGTTACAGCTACCATAACTTTGGGCTGGCGGTGGATTTTGCTCTGCTGCTGCAAGACGGGCGGCAGGTGTCGTGGGATAGGAGGCGGGACGGCGACGGAGACCGCACCGCGGATTGGACGGAGGTGGTCCGGCAGGCAAAAGCGCTTGGCTTTGAATGGGGCGGCGACTGGAGCGGATTCAAAGACTACCCGCACCTGCAGATGGACTTCGGCCTGGCAACGGCGGACCTGCGGGCCGGGAAGGAACCGCCCCGTTCAAGGGTGGAGGCAGCGGAGAAACGGCTTAACCAAATGGAGGAGGAGGCGGACGAATTGTCGCAAGCCGAGAGACAGGAGCTGGCCAACCTGCGGACGGAGGTCGGGGAGCTTCGTTCCCGGATCGAAGCGCTCGCCAAAAACAGGGATGTGCTGAAGCAGGACGTCGAGGAACAGGGCCGGATCATAGTAAAGGTCCAGGAGCAGGCAAACCGGCTGGAGGAACAGTCCAGCCTGAAAGCTGTGCCGGATTGGGCCAAGCCGGCAGTGCAGGCCGCAGTCAAGGCGGGATGGATCGATACGCCGGAGGACGGCAGCTATGATTTTTACCGCTTTCTCAAAGTGCTTCACAGTGCAGGGCTGCTTCCTCCGTCCGGAAAGGAGGGGAAGTAAATGGGGAATAAGTGGAAAAATTACGGGCTCTGGGTATCCTTGACCGCCGCATTGCTGCTGGTGATCCAGACGGTGGGCGCCGTGTTCGGATTTCAGCTGGCTCCCGAGAAATACGAAGAGATTACAGCCGCGGTGAACGCACTGCTTGGGGTACTCGTCGTTCTTGGTATTATCAGCAACCCGGCTCTGGGAAAAGGGTATAGCGACAAGAACAAAGGGTAGGCGCCTGTACCTGGCGGAGGCGTATGACGGATAAAAGCCGGATGCCTTGTAGGATCAGCTATCAGGCTGTTGCCGGATAACTGGTAAGAGCGGGATCGGATGAATTGGCTTATTGTCCGGTGCCGGCTGGATGAAGGGAGCGGAGGTGCCGTTGACGGCATTTCCGTTCTTTTTTTGCGCAGATATGGGGAAGTGGACAACCTTTACAAAGGCATCCTGCTGACTTATGATAACGGCGAACGTCTGCTAAGCTTCTGGTTTGAATAGGGCGAGACTGCATAGTACATCGGTGAACATTTTTGAATTCCAGCAGCGGATGCAGCAAAAAGCAGGAAGGGATAACAAATGAAGGCAATTACGATTATTCAGCCATGGGCATCGCTGATTGCGCAGGGCGACAAGCGGTTTGAAACACGCGGCTGGCGGACGCATTACCGCGGCTGGCTTGCCATTCATGCGGGCAAAAAACGGGACAAGCAGGCCTGCTTGCGGGAACCGTTCCGTTCGCTTTTGCAGGCGTATGGTGAAGGGGGCGGAAAGTTACCCTCCGGCGCGGTGGTTGCGGTCTGCCGGCTGACAGAGTGCTACCGGGTGAAGAAGGCCCCGGATGAATTAAACGGGCTTACCGTCCTGGACAGCGGCCGGCACAGGCTGGTCTGGGAGGAAGAGGAGCCGCAGCTTTTGTTCGGCGATTACGCGGAAGAACGTTATGCTTGGCAGTTGTCCGACATCCAGCCGCTTTCCAGCCCCATTCCGGCGTCCGGCAAGCAAGGGCTGTGGGAATGGGAGGAACCTGATATTATAGAGCGCCTGGGAATCGGGCGGCAGCAATAAGGAAATGCCGGTTGGCGCTGCGCACGGAATTTTTACAGATTTTTAAGGTGTTTTTCAGCTTTCTATAAGACTAATTTCAGGTTCGTCCGGTATAGTACAGATACCAGACACCCCCAGTGTTATATGGTGCATACCTTTGAAGGCCCTGCCGGTTGGCAGGGCCTCTTTTTTTGGGCGACAGTGTCTTACGGAGTTAACCATCCTGCCCGGCGGGGATGCGGAACTGGTCCGGGTAGCTGGAATACGCGGAGATGTCGAGCCCCAGATACTTGCGCATCAGGATCAGCCCCTGGGCGACGATCAGATCGTTGAGCAGCAGCATCTGTTCATGATAACCGCGGCAGAGAAAACGGGCCTCAATCCCATTCGGCAAACGCTGCTGTTCGTATACCTTAACGCCGCGGCGGCGCATGGACTTGCGGACCTCTGCCAGATCTTTGGTGGCCAAAGCGGAAGCGGAGCTTAGCACGTCAAGGTAGGGATCCGGTGTCCGGAGATGAACGGAAATCAGTTTCGCATCGCGCTCAAACGCCGACAAAATCAGCGGCAGCAGCACATACGATTTGACAAGCTGGCTGTCTTCGCCTTCCGCTCTGTGCATATTCTTCACTCCAATGAGAACGTATATTCGTATTTTAACCATGAATCCGTAAAATAATCAATGCAAGAAAAATGGTATTTATGAATGTGATATTATTCACAACTTAAAGAGACTATCTCGTATATATTGAATTTGTAAATTTAAAATTTGATTTACTCATTGCGGGAGGGAACAACAATGGAACAAGAGCGACGGATGGGCCGGGGATTATGTTGGGGACTGCTGCTCAGTATTCCGCTCTGGATGTCGGTGGCCGGCTGGGCTGGGATGCTGCAATATTAAATTCTCGTATAAAAAAGGAATAGATTGACAAACCGCCCGGGACGGTCGTAAACTAGGTTTAGTTCACGAGTGATAAATTTCCTTGACGGTTTTTTGTTGCAGTGAATTGTCTGCCGAATGAAGAAGAGTCGACTGGCCGCTAACGGCCCTTGGAACGCGCACCCCCCTGGTGACGCATTCCGTTATACAAGAATACATAACCGCTGTTCCGCAGCTCCTGTCTACGTGCACTGCTTGTTATCCGCGTCTGCGAACCCTCTTGTAAACCGACCGTTTCATAACCTATCCCGTAAATCCATGTATAAGAGCAAACCGTTCGAAAGAACGGGACGCAAAGTCCAGGAGTCTACAGCGTGATTAACGCCATGATCGTCCGACTGCCATGAATCTACCATTCTGGCAGTCTTTTTTGTGTTCTGTTTTCCGTCCTAATTTCATATAACAATCATTGGAGGTGGATACTGTTGAAAAAAGGTTGGAAAGCCGCGTGTTCGCTCACGCTCGCGCTTGTCCTTGCAGTGGGCGGAATCGGCCGGCCGGCAGCGGCGGATACGGTGAAAATGCCGTATATTCCTACACCTGTTCTGGGCATCGCCGGAAATTTTAATGCATTTTTGTTCCAGAGCTTTACCCAGAGCAATGATCAGGTAGAGGGAAGACTGGCCGCCGGAGGAGATATCAAGCTGGAGAACTACGGCGTAGGCCGAATCTTCGGCAATGGAACCAATGCGGGAGACGTGCTGATCGCCGGCCGGCAGCTTCAATTCAAAACCGGTCAGGTCCATGGAACGGCGGTATACGGTGAAAGCCTGATCGCCAATGCGCCCAGCGCAAACTTCATGGGCGGCACGAGACAGGATTCTCCGATCGACTTTGCGGCGGAGGAGCAGTTCCTGACGCAGCGTTCGCAGGATTACGGCGCCCTTAAGCCCACCACGGAGGTCGAGGACAACTACGGCACAATGACGATCAGAGCGCCGAAGCCGTTCAATGTAGTCCATCTGACGGCCGAACAGGCGGCTAGAATCAACAACCTGAGGTTCGACATTCCGACCGGAGGCACGCTGATTATTAACGTCGGCGGATCCAGTGTGTCGATGGGGAGCTTCCAGATGGAGCTGCGAAAAAACAACAAGATCCTGTTCAACTTCTACGAAGCGGCTTCGCTAAACATCGGATACACCTCTTTCCCGGGATCGATTCTTGCGCCAAAAGCGGACATTCATCATGCCGGGGGTGAGGTATACGGCACGGTGATTGCCCAGTCGTTCCGGGGCGGTGCTGAGCTCCACGACAACCCTTACTGCGGCCAACCGCCGGGCGAGCCTGAACCCAGCCCGTCGCCAAGCCCAAGCCCATCGCCGAGCCCAAGTCCAACACCGAGCCCGAGCCCATCACCTACACCAAGTGTAGAACCGAGCCCGACGCCAACGCCAAGTGTAGAACCAAGCCCGACACCAACGCCGAGTGTAGAACCGAGCCCGACGCCAAAGCCGAGCGAGGAACCAAGTCCGACGCCAACGCCGAGCGAGGAACCGAGCCCGACACCAACGCCGAGCGAGGAGCCGAGCCCGACGCCAACGCCGAGCGAGGAACCAAGTCCGACACCAACGCCGAGTGTAGAACCGAGCCCGACGCCAACGCCGAGCGAGAAACCGAGCCCGACGCCGACGCCGAGCGAGGAACCAAGTCCGACACCAACGCCGAGCGAGGAGCCGAGCCCGACGCCAACGCCGAGTGTAGAACCGAGCCCGACACCAACGCCGAGCGAGAAGCCGAGCCCGACGCCAACGCCGAGTGAGAAGCCGAGCCCGACACCAACGCCGAGTGAGAAGCCGAGCCCGACGCCAACGCCGAGTGAGAAGCCGAGCCCAACACCGACGCCGAGTGAGAAGCCGAGCCCGACACCAACGCCGAGCGAGAAACCGAGTCCGACACCAAGTCCGACACCGAGCCCGAGTCCGACACCGAGCCCAAGTCCGACGCCAAGCCCAAGTCCGACACCGAGCCCAAGTCCTACACCGAGCCCAAGTCCGACGCCAAGCCCAAGTCCGACACCGAGCCCAAGTCCGACACCAAGCCCAAGTCCGACCCCGAGCCCAAGTCCGACGCCAAGCCCAAGTCCGACACCGAGCCCAAGTCCGACACCAAGCCCAAGTCCGACCCCGAGCCCAAGTCCGACGCCGAGCGTAAGTCCGACACCGAGCCCAAGTCCGACACCAAGCCCAAGTCCGACACCGAGCCCGAGTCCGACGCCAAGCCCAAGTCCGACACCGAGCCCAAGTCCGACCCCGAGCCCAAGTCCGACACCGAGCCCAGGTCCGACGCCGAGCGTAAGTCCGACACCGAGCGTAAGTCCGACACCGAGCCCGAGTCCGACGCCAAGCCCAAGTCCGACACCGAGCGTAAGTCCGACACCGAGCCCAAGTTCGACACCAAGCCCAAGTCCGACACCGAGCCCAAGTCCGACACCGAGCCCAAGTCCGACGCCGAGCCCAAGTCCGACGCCAAGCGTAAGTCCGACACCAAGCCCAAGTCCGACGCCAAGCCCAAGTCCGACACCGAGCGTAAGTCCGACACCGAGCGTAAGTCCGACACCGAGCCCAAGTCCGACCCCAAGCCCAAGTCCGACGCCGAGCGTAAGTCCGACACCGAGCCCAAGTCCGACACCGAGCCCAAGTCCGACACCGAGCCCAAGTCCGACACCAACGCCTAGCGTAGAACCTACACCAACACCAACACCAAGCGTAGAGCCTACACCAACACCGACGCCAAGTGCAGCGCCAACTCCGGCTCCGACACCTTGGATTCCGTTTGTGCCGCCTACGCCTTCAACATCGACCGTTCCGGGAACGATCGTGATTGATGAAGATCCGGTGCCGGTTGGCCCCGGCATTCAGCCGATACCTTCACCAAGCCCTAGTCCTAGCCCTGTACCGGGCGGTGAAGAAGACCCTGTAGTTATTGAAGAAGACCCGATCCCTCTGGGTCCGGTTCAGCCGGCATCACCGTCACCTACTGTACGGCCTGAGGCAAGCCCGAGCCCGACGCCGAAAGTAATCGATCTTCCGGGCGACGAACTGCCGCTGGGCGGACCCGAGCTGGAACAGCTGCCGAAAACCGGCGAATCCAGTCCGCTGCCGTTTTACGCTGCAGGTCTTGCACTGGCGGGATTAGGCCTCTTTATAAGAACCAGACTGTCCCGCAAAAACAAATAATATACGGTCACACCGGATTTCTCCAAGTTTCCGCCAGGGCCGCCTTTGAAGAGCTTAAGCCGCTCTTTTGAAGGCGGCCCTGCTGCGGTTTTTGGCGTTGTACGGCTTTAGAGGCAGATATACGCATAGCGGAGGGTTGCCCCAGCGGCTGCAAATTTTCCTTCCATAAGGTTTAATATTATACTGGACGGGAGAACCTGGGGCCGTACGGCTGACGGCGGAAACTGAAAAGGAGGATCGGCATGCCGATAGGATTTGTTTTGCTAATCATCCTGGTCATCACTGTGCCGGTGGTAGTGGCCGGTCTTTACTTTTACCGGCTGGCGATCAAACGGGAACCAAAGCAGTTTTTGAACGGCAATACCGATTTGATCAATGAACTGCCGGTAGCGGGAGGGTCCTGGGGAGAGGGACAAAAGTGGATTGCGGAACAGGAGCTGGAGACGATTGAGGTCCTGTCCGGCGACGGCCTCAAACTGCGCGCCTATTATGCGAAGTCTGCAAACCCGGAGGGGCGGGTCGCCATACTGGCCCATGGTTATACCGGCAAAGGCAAGGATATGGGTGCTTACGCCAAAATCTACTGCGACCTGCTGGGCTGCGACGTGCTTTTGCCCGATGCGCGGGCCCATGGCGCCAGCGAAGGGCAGCATATCGGCTTCGGCTGGCCTGAACGGAAGGATTATTTGCGGTGGATTGACTACATCATCCAGCGGGTGGGGCCGGATGTGCGGATTGTGCTGCACGGCGTCTCCATGGGAGGAGCCACGGTGCTGATGACATCGGGCGAACCGCTGCCGCCCCAGGTCAAAGCGGTGGTATCCGATTGCGCCTACACCTCGGTCAAATCCGAGTTGTCCTACCAGCTGCGGCGGATGTACAAGCTGCCAAGCTTTCCCTTTATTCCCTGCGCCAGTCTGGTGTCCAAGCTAAAGGCGGGGTATTTTTTTGGTGAAGCTTCCGCACTCAAGCAGGTGCGCAAGGCGAAAGTGCCCACCCTGTTTATCCATGGAGAGGCCGACACCTTTGTTCCCTTTTTCATGATGGATGAACTGTACGAAGCTTGCGGAGGGCCGAAGACACGGCTCACCATTCCCGGGGCGGGGCACGGTACGGCTTACGACACGGATCATGACAGGTATGTCGGTACGGTCAGCCGGTTTGTACGGACGTATGTATAGACGCGCCTAAAATGGACAGCGCCCGTAACCGCTAATGCGGTACGGGCGCCAATAGTTTATATATTCAATTTCCCGCCGTCCGTGAGCTGACGGGTCGTGCGTTCCCAGTTGCGGCCAGCAGCCGTTGTGGCTTATCTCAACTTTCCAAAACGACAAAAGCCCTACCTCTCTTTTGTCCTTGCGGCTCCAATGACCGCGCCAGTGTGAGTCGGAATTTCAATGTCTGATTATTCATCTTATCGATAAAGGAACGGTCCTCAAGAAAACATAAGCATTTGGGTTAAAACTGCCGATAAATATCCATATAGCAACGGTAAATCATTAATGGACGTCTTCATTTTCTTGATAGAAACATTAATGGAAATCAAATACTTACATAGTATACCACAATTTAACGATAAAAGCAAACATGTCAGGCGCCGGCGCAGCTGGGGACGGGAGAAGCAATGGACTTATATGCCGCATTTATAAAAAAGCAGGTCCGAAACTATTTGTTCGGTTCCTCGGTCGCCGTCATGGCGGCCGGGAGTCTGCTCATGTTCTCGACGCTGGATGTGTCCGGAAAGGAATACGGCTGGCTTCTGCTGATCCTTGCGGTGTCGTTCCTGGTTATGATTATTGCGGAGATGATCGTGTTCCGGTCCGATATTCGTCCGATCAAGGAAACGCTGAGGTCACGGAATCCGGAATTGCCTCAATTGAGACAAGCCTATAAGCGTACCCACCAGCTGCCGCTCTTAGCCGTCAGGCGGATTCTTGTCCCGCATCTGCTGGGGCTCATGATTCCCGGCGTCACGCTGGCAGTTTTGTTCATCTCCTTGGGGATTGTCCATCTTCCATTGTATTATGTCGGCATCGCTGTTGCGGGGTCGGTCCTGATTGCCAGCATGCATGCGCTAATTGAATTCTTTTTGACGGGGACGGCGATTTCGCCGCTGGTGCAGGAGTTTCAGAAGCTGGCTATTGCCCGGTTTAAGGCAGATTTTTCTGTGGAGGAGCATGTGTTTTTGTCCATCAGGCCGAAGTTTCTAGTCAGCTGTATGCTGATCGGCACATTCCCCTTGTTTCTGTTCAGTATGATGACCCAGGTCCGAATGGAAGCCTTGAGTACGGAGGCGATAAAAGACTACTGGATTTGGGCCGGATTGGTACTCTTTATCGGCATCGGGTTCTCCACGCTGGCCGCCTGGCTGCTGACCCGCAGCGTCCAGCGGCCGATTGACCAGCTGCATGAGGCGATCAACAGGGTCAAAGAGGGCCGGCTGGTGCAGGCACAGGATTTGTACTCGGACGAATTTTCCCGGCTGGTCGCAGGGTTCAACATGATGGTGCGGGGGCTTCAGGTGCGGGAACGGCAGAACCGGCAGCTGCTGGACAGTTATTTTACGACGCTGGCACTGGCTCTTGATGCAAGAGACTCTTATACGGCAGGCCATTCGCTCCGTGTCGCGGAATATTCGGTTATTATCGGACGTATGGCCGGACTGACGAGAGAGCAGCTGGACAATTTGCGCAAATCGGCGCTGCTGCATGACATCGGCAAAATCGGAGTAAGCGACCACGTTCTCTTCAAAGAAGGGCAACTGACAGATGAGGAGTTCGATCAAATCAAAAGCCATCCGGTGCTCGGCGAAAGCATTTTGCTGCAGATCGAGCCTCCTGAAGCGATGGCTCCTTATCTCGGCGGCGTCCGTTCCCATCATGAGCGGTATGACGGCAGGGGATACCCGGACGGGCTGGCGGGAGAGGACATCCCGCTGTTCGGGCGGGTCATCGCGGTAGCCGATGCTTACGATGCCATGACATCAGACAGGCCGTACCGCAAAGGCATGGAGCATGAACGTGCGCTGAACATCATCAGGGAAGGCCGGGGGACGCAATGGGACCCGGAATTTGCTGCCCTGCTTCTAAGTTATTTTGAGCAAAAAACGGCGGAATATCTGAAAGACTACCCCGTCAGAACCGGGTAGTCTTTTTTTTGCACGAAGAACGGATGGGGGAATTTAGTAGCCTTGTAAAGCGGGTGGAAAAGCCGTGTCGAAGGGTGGACGTTTGCGTGTTGATTTTGTGAAATTAGCCCGAAACCCGCCGATTCAGTCGTGCTTTCATTGATGGATTGTAAGCGGACCGTTATAATTATTAAGTCTGGTTTTTAGATATTTAAAAAATAAAATAAAGGGAGCTTATCTATGAAACGCGCCGACTTGCTGCTGATCGCGATCGTTCTTGCAGCCGCATTAATTTTCCTGGTGCCCCGGTGGCTCGGCAGCAACGACAAGGAACCCGGCCAAAATCTGGTTGCAAATGTTACAGTGGACGGCAAGCATTATCAAACCATCCCCTTGACCAAAGAAGAAAAAACTGTCGAGATCCGGACGGATCTGGGCTACAATATCCTGAAAATTCACGATTACGGTGTAGAGATGTATGAGGCGGACTGCCCGGACCAGGTGTGCCTTGGTTTCGGTTTTATTACGAACCCCAAACAGACCATTGTCTGCTTGCCGCACCGCGTGCTGGTAGAAATTGAGGGACAGACGGGAGAGGATGAAGTCGATGTCTATGTCAACTAGCGAGTCGTCCCGCGCCTTAAAGCGCACGGTTGTGATTGCTATTTTTGCCGCTGTTGCCGTTGTCCTCAGCATTGTGGAATCGGCGATTCAAATTCCTTTCACCATCCCCGGCGCCAAGCTGGGGCTTGCTAATATTATGATCTTGACCTGCATTTACTTTTTGCGGGGCCGGGATGCGCTGATGCTTGTCGTCCTAAAGACAATTCTGACGGCCTTTATTTTCGGTACGTTCTCCAGCTTACTGTTCAGTTTGTTTGGTTCGCTGTTCAGCTTTGTGGTGATGTACGTGCTGATGCTGCTGGGCAGCAAGCGGCTGAGTTTGATCGGGATCAGTATTGCTGGAGGAATCGCGCACAATATCGGGCAGCTGTTTGCAGCCGCGATGGTGTTCGCCACCTTCCGGATTTTTTATTACCTGCCGATGCTGCTGATCGCGGGTGTAGTAACGGGGATTGCCGTAGGGTTCGCCGTACGTTATCTTGTTGCGTCGCTGTCGCGTATTTCGCTGTTTGAGGAATTAAAAAGCGACAGCTCCATTCTTCAGCAGGAGGAAGAGTAGGATGAACGCCCAGGATGAGCGCCGCGGGCGCGAAGCGGGCTGGCCGGACGGGCAGGGCAGGCCGAGCGGACAGAGCGGGCCGGAAAATGCCTCGGCGGTTGAGCTTCAGGGAGTGATGTTCGGCTATAAGAAGGATGCGCCTCTTTTACAGGATCTGACCTTTTCCATTCCCCAAGGGCAGTGGGTGTGCCTGGTGGGAGCAAACGGGTCGGGCAAATCGACGCTGGTTAAGCTGCTGAATGCGCTGCTGCCCAAAAGCGGCGGGAGCATTACCGTGTTCGGCGAAAAGCTGACGAAAAAGACGGTTGGATCAATCCGGCGGCGGATCGGCATGGTGTTTCAGAACCCCGACAACCAGTTTGTCGGGGCTACCGTCGAAGAAGATATTTTATTTGGCCTGGAGGGGCTGTGCCTGCCGCCGGCGGAAATGGAACGGCGGCTGCGGGAATATGCGGACAAGCTGGGCGTTGCCGCTCTGCTTGCCAAGCATCCCGGCGAGCTGTCTGGCGGACAAAAGCAGCGGGTGGCCATCGCCTCCATCCTAGCTATGGAACCGGCTGTCGTCATTTTTGACGAGGCCTCTTCCATGTTGGACGAAGCAAGCCGGACCGGGCTGCTGGAGATTCTGCAGGGCATGCGCAAGGAAGGCAAGTATACGCTGATATCCATCACGCACGACGCCGACGAGATTTTGGCGGCGGACCGGGTGCTTGCGCTGCACGATGGCCGGCTGGCTGCGGATGTCACGCCAAGGGAACTGTTTGCCGACACGGAGCTGCTGGAGCGCTGCAGCCTGCTGCCTCCCTTCTCGTGGCGGCTGGCAGGTGAACTGCGCCGGCTGGGCATCCCCGCGGAGGTTCCCGCAAGTGAAAAGGAGCTAATCGAGACATTATGGTCATACAACTCCGGCAAGTAAGCTACACCTATGACGAGCGCAGTTTATGGCGGCAAACCGCCTTAAGCGGCATTGACCTCGACATTCCCTCCGGCAGCCTTGTTGGGATTGCAGGCGCCACGGGGTCAGGGAAATCGACGCTGCTGCAGCTGTTTAACGGTATTCTAAAGCCGACGGAAGGCCGGGTTACGGTGCTGGATGTGACGCTGGCAGCGGGCGAGAAGGCGCCTAAGCTGCTTCCGCTGCGGCGGAGAGTCGGGCTGGTCTTTCAGTTTCCCGAGCAGCAGATGTTTGAGGATACGGTGGAAAAAGACCTCTGCTTCGGGCCGCTGAACTTTGGCTGCACCCCGGAGGAAGCTTCGGCGAAAGCCAGACGGGCGATGGAGGAGATGGGGCTGGATCTTGGACTGCTCCAGCGGAATCCGTTCCAGCTCAGCGGCGGACAAATGCGCAAAGCGGCCATCGCTTCGGTGCTGGCAATGGACCCGGATATTCTTGTGCTGGACGAGCCTACAGCGACGCTTGATCCGGTCAGCCGGGCCGAGCTGATCGCGCTGCTGGGCCGCCTGTGCCGGGAACGGGGGCGTACCGTCATCGTGGTGACGCACCGGATGGACGAGCTGCTGCCTTATGCCGACCGGTGGGTCGTCATGCAGGAGGGCCGCGCCGCGTTTGAAGGGACGCCGGCGGAGCTGGCCAAGGACCCGGGCATCCTCGCCCGGTGCGGGCTGGCGGTGCCGCAGTCGCTGCTGTACTGGCGGGCGGTAGCGGACCGCTTCGGATTGGACGGCGAGGTCCCGCAGCTGACGGCCGAAGGGCTTGCCGGGCGGATTGCGGAGCTGCGCCGGCATGAACGGCCGGACGGCGGAACGGAGGGGCCGCATGCGTGACAATCTGCTGCTGGGCCGCAGTATCGAGACCGGCTCATGGATCCACCGCCTGGACCCGAGGGCTAAAATCACCGGAATGCTGGTCTACGTCGCCGTCATTCTCCTCTCCAGGTCCTGGACCGCGATGCTGGTCCTGGCCTTATTCTCCATCGGGGTGATGCTGTCGACCCGCATCCCCCTTAAATATTTTATCAAGGCGGCCAAACCGCTGCGTTATCTGATGCTTTTTATTTTTATTCTTCAGGTGCTGACGGTAAAAGAAGGCGGCGTCTGGCTGACGGCCGGCTCGTTTGATCTGCATGAAGGCGGTCTTCGGCTGGGGGCATTTGCAGTGATCCGGATGGCTTTCCTGATTTCGTTTACCGCGCTGCTGACGTTTACGACCACCCCGGCCAGGCTGAATCAAGGGCTGGAGGGCGTGCTGTCCCCGCTGAAAAAAATCGGCTTGTCGCCCGACCGGATGACAATGATGATCGGGATTGCGCTCCGGTTTATTCCTACGATACTGGAAGAAGCCCAGATTATTATGAAAGCCCAGGCCTCCAGAGGCGCGGACATCAAAGAGCTGCCGCTTAAGGAAAAGGCCCGGATGCTCGTCTCCCTGCTGGTGCCGGTGATTTCCGGAGCGTTCCGGCGCGCACAGGATTTGGTTTATTCGATGGAATCGCGGGGATTCATTATGGATGCGCCCCGCACCCGGTATCACCGGCTCAGGTGGGGGCTGGCCGATACCTTGTTTGTAAGCATGATCGCGGCGGCCGGGGTTGCCGTCGCCCTGCTGTAATTCGTAAGCGCACCAAGTTTGGAGGAAAAGACATGGCACGTTTTTTTAATGGGAAAGAAATCGAGCTGCTTGCGCCGGCGGGAACGTTCGATATATTTCAGGAGGTTGTTGCTGCCGGCTGCGACGCCGTTTACCTGGGCGGACCGGTGCTTAACATGAGAATGATGCGCAAGGGCTACAACCTGTCGCGCGAAGAGCTTGTCGAAGCGCTGAATAAGGCGCATGAGCTGGGCAAAAAAATGTATGTCACTGTCAACAATCTGTTCAGCGAAGAGGACATTGGAGAAGCGCGGGACTACCTTGGCTTCCTGGATGAAGTTCAGCCGGATGCGCTGATTGTGCAGGACTTGGCTGTGCTGTCGCTGATCCGGGAAATGGGGCTGCAGCTGCCGGTTCACGCCTCGGTGATGATGAATGTCCACAATCTGGAGATGATTCGCGCGCTGGGCGAGCTGGGGGTTACCCGGGTGGTGACCTCGCGGGAAATGGACCTGCAGACGGCGGCGCTGCTGCAGCGCCAGAGCGGCATGGAGCTGGAGTATTTTGTCCATGGGGATATGTGCTCCGTTCACGGGGCGAACTGCTATTTCAGCTCCCATGTGTTCGGGCAGAGCAGCAACCGGGGGCGCTGCATGAAGCCCTGCCGCTGGGATTACCGGATCAAACGGGACGGGCATATTTATCCTGCCGAATACCCGCTGGCGGTCAAGGATATGTATATGTACGAACACCTTCCGGAACTGATTGAATCGGGCATTTGTTCGTTCAAAATTGAAGGCCGCATGCGGGACAAGGAGTTTATGACCATGCTGGTGAACAGCTATGGGGATGCGTTAGACCGTTATATTGACGATCCAATCGGCTTTGACCGCACGCGGGACGCCAAACTGCTCTACACCAACCGCAAACGCGATTTTTCCACCGCCTATGCTTTTGGCCGCCCGGGATTATCAAATATCAACCGGCGGTATGAAGGAACCGGGAAATTTTACAGCACCGGCAAAGTGTTCAGCACGCCAACGCCCGAACGGGAGCTGTCGGAGGAGCGTGTCGATCAGCTGAAACGCCGTCTGGCTGAACTGAAACGTCCGGGAGCGGGCCGTCCGGAGCTGTCCGTCAGAGTGAACAATATGGCGCAGGCGCGGGTGGCGATTGAGGAAGGCGCCGAACATGTGTATTTGTCGGGCGATGTGTACGAGCCGGATAAGCCGTTCAGCAAAAGCGATTTGTTTGCGCTGGCTGAGGTAAAGGGCTCAACCAAGGTGTATCTTGGACTTCCGCGGATGATGACGGAGCTGCATTTTGACCAATACGACCAGCTGCTGCTGCGGGGAGAACGGTTGCCGATCGACGGGCTGCTGGTAACGAACCTGGGAGCCATCCGCCGATATGCGCCGGCAGGGTATCCGCTGGTAGGCGACGCCAATCTGAACGTATACAACCATTTGGCAGCGGACACGTATGCCGGGATGGGACTGGCACGAATTTCGATGTCACCGGAGATGACGCTGGAGCATTTTGCCGAATTTACCGCAGGCTGTGACCAGCCGCTTGAAGCTGTAGTACACGGAACGCCTCCGCTGATGTATATGGAGCATGATTTGTATGAGAACACGGAAGTCATGGAGCCGATCGGCGAAGAAGACAACTATTATGTAGGCAATGAGGTTCTGGTTCTAAAAACGGACAAAGGCGAAAACCCGGTCTACCGGGATCAGCATGGCCGCTGCCATCTGGTGTTCGCCAAAGAACTGTGCTGCCTGCCGTTTATCGGGCAATTAGCGGAAACAGGGATCGCCTGTCTGCGCATTGAAGGTGCAACTTACCCTGCGGAAGCGCTGCGGGACATTATCCGGGTTTACCGGAAGCGGCTGAACGGGGGCGCGGAAACAGGATGGCTGGAGGGGCTGAAGCCTGTTTTTGCCGGCTATACGCTGGGTTCGCTGCAGTTTAATTGATACGTCTCTTTTTTTGCGGAGTTATGTGATATTATTCACATTTAAAATTTTAAATATCTACTACAGTGGAAAAGAGAGGGGTGGTATGATGGAAGAGCTGTATCGGGGAAGACAAGGGGTTGCCGATGGGCGAAGACAGTATTTTTACCCCTGTACCCAACACTTTTACCGGGATGCGCCGCAGCTGGTGCGGGGCTCCATGCAGTTTTTATATGATGAACGCGGGCAAAAATACACCGACTTCTTCGCCGGGGTATCCGTGGTGGCCTGCGGCCACTGCAATCCGGCGATTACGGAGCGGACAATGGAGCAGCTGGGCAAACTGCAGCATACGACGACGGTTTATCTGACCCAGCCGGCTGTTGATTTGGCCGAGCGGCTGGAGGAAGTGCTGCCCGGCGGCCTGCGGCGGACCTTCTTCGTAAACAGCGGCTCGGAAGCCAATGAAGGCGCGCTGCTCCTGGCGCGTATGCACACCGGCCGCAAAGCGTTTCTGGCGTTGGAAAGCGGACTGCACGGCCGGACGAATCTGACGATGAGCGTAACGGGGCTGCCGATGTGGCGCACCGATCCGTATCTCGATCCGGACGTGACCTTTATCCCGCGGCCGTATCATCCGGAGCTGACGCCGGAGCAGGCGGCCGAACGGTCGCTGGAGGCGCTGGAGGCGGAGCTGAAGCGCGGCGGGGAGCGGTACGCGGCATTAATCGCGGAGCCGATCCAGGGTAACGGAGGCATGATTATGCCGCATCCGGATTATTTTGAGAGGGTGCACCGGCTGCTGAAAGCGCATGGCGTCCTCCTGATTGCGGATGAGATACAGACCGGCTTTGGCCGGACCGGGACGATGTTTGCGATGGAACAGTTCGGCGTGGTGCCGGATATCCTTTCGATGGCCAAAGCGCTGGGCAACGGAGTGCCTGTTGCGGCTTTTGCGACACGGGACGAAATTGCGGCGTCGCTGAACCGGCCTTCAGCGTCCACGTTTGGCGGTAATCCCGTGTCCGCTGTGACCGCGCTGGCGGTGCTGGATTATATCCGGGAAGAACGGCTGACGGAGCGCGCCGCCCGGCTTGGGCAGCATCTGCGGGAAGAGCTTGAAGGGCTGCGGCGCCGTTATCCCGGGCTGATCGCCGATGTGCGCGGCGCGGGACTGATGCTGGGTGCCGAGCTGGCGGGCGAAAACCCGGCCGCTGCGGCGGCTGTGACTGACGAGGTGCTGGAACAGATGAAGGACCGGGGGTATCTGATCGGCAAAAACGGCGTCAACCGGAACGTGCTGGCCTTCCAGCCTCCGCTGATTATAACCGAAGCGGATATCGGCGGGATGATCCGGGCGCTGGATGAAGTGTTAGCCGGGTTGAACGGATAGGCGAAATACAGGAATGCGGAGATGGCGCGGAGGCGATTTGGAACTGTAGGAGCGACAGCGCTCGCCTTTATTTTCGGAGTTCTACCCTTTATCAGGGAATGTCATTCATGAACTCCGAAAATAACAGCGACCGGAAGTCTAAATCCGCCGCAGTGCCAACGCCGCCTCGCCTGTACTTCTTCAGTTCAGCGTATATAACGATCAATAGGCAAGGACGGCTCACCAAGGAGCCGGGCAGAAAAGGATGAGTGCATATGGTATTTATTAACGCCTGTAAAAATGCGGCAGTCAAAATCAAAATGTTCGGCGAGCTGGTCATGTTTTCGCATACACTGTTTTCGCTGCCTTTTGCGGTCATCTCGATGGTGTGGGCGGCAGGGGGCTGGCCTTCCGGGCATGTCATGCTGTGGGGATTAATCGCGCTGATCGGCGCGCGGAATGGGGCCAACGCCTTTAACCGGCTGGTCGACCGCGGCTTTGACGGACAAAATCCCCGGACCGCCCACCGGCATCTCCCGCGGCAGCTGCTGGATGCAAAAGAAGTATCGCTGTTTATTATCTTTAATTACGCCGTGTTTATTTTTGCATCGGGCATGCTGAATGTGCTGTGTCTGGTCCTGTCGCCGGTGGCCATCGTACTGATCTCCAGTTATTCTTATACCAAACGGTTTACTTATTTAAGCCATCTCTATTTGGGGTTTGTGATCGCTTCGGCTCCGATTGGCGCGTGGTTTGCCGTCACGGGACAATTTGCGTTTACGCCGTTTGTGATCGGCACAATCGTGATGCTCTGGATTGCCGGTTTTGATATCATTTACGGTACGCAGGATATAGAATTCGACCGGCGCCACGGCCTGTGGTCGATCCCCAGCTATTTCGGGCTGGAGAATGCGCTGAAAATCGCTAAGGGACTGCACTTTATTATGGTGCTGCTTCTGCTGTCGCTGTATGTGTTCCGGGGACTGGGCTGGATTTATCTTGCCGGCATCGGGATTGCTACCTTGCTGCTGATGACAGAGCATAAGATCATTACGCCTTCAAACCGCCGGATGATGAAACTGGCTTCGTACAATTTGAATCAAGTGATCAGCATGGTAATATTGGCGTTTACGCTGATGGACTTTTTCCTGATAAAATAAACGGAAGCACAAAAAAATAAGCCAGTTCGTTCAAGCTCACTTGAATGCACTGGCTTATTTGTATGGTAAAGCAGATAGCAGGCCGATCAACGGTCCCGTACTGAAAAATAACGGATCAACGTCTGCAAATCGGCGGCGGCCGGGTAAGCCGCGAGTTCCTGCGCAATCTGCGCTGCCTGTTCCAGATAGCCCCGGCTGACCTCCTCCGCTTGCTCCAGAGCGCCGCTTGCGGTAATAGCCTCCAGCGCCTGTGCTATCTGCGCTTCCCCGGATGCCGGGCCGATTGCACGGATGAGCGGCGACAGCTCCGGATCACGCAGAGCAAACAGGATGGGCAGCGTAACTTGGCCGTGGCGGAGGTCGCTGCCCGCAGGTTTGCCCAGCTCCTGCTCGTTTTGTGTAAAGTCCAGCAGATCATCCTGAATCTGAAACGACATTCCAAGCGCTTCCCCGAAGGCATACAGCCGGTTGGCCACATCCTCCTTGCACTCGGAGGCAAGCGCTCCAGCCTTAAGGCAGGTCGCCATCAGCAGGGCGGTTTTGTTGCGCGATTTGTCCAGATAGGTTTCCAGCGTTACATCATAGTCGAAGGCATGCTCAAGCTGTTGATATTCCCCAAGGCAGAGCTGCGCTGTAGCGATGGCGGATAAATCGTGAACATACCGGTCTCTGTTGCGGTCGTGGATATGTTTGCTCAACAGTTCGATCACTCTGGCCGACATATAGTTGCCGATATGGACAGCCTGAGGAATTCCCGTCTTTAGATGAAGCGCGGGTTCGCCGCGCCGCAGCTCCGAGTTGTCGATGATATCGTCATGAATGAGCGAAGCGGCATGAATAAATTCAGCCGCAGCCGCCAGCTGCAAGGTACGCCGGGCCTGGGGCTTCGAGCCAAACCGGCTGCCTACAATCACCATAATGGGACGCAGCCGTTTGCCGCCTGACCGGACCAGACTGAGCAGGCTTTGCGCAAGCTGGGATTGCCGTGGCACATCTTTATCCCGCAGCACAAGATGCTCAATCTCCCGGTTGACTTCGTTCAGATTGATGTTTAGAGCTTCGTGCAGCTTCTTGTTCATGCTATCCCACCTGTCAAATGGCTTTGCTGGTGCGGCTGTCCTGGCGTGCTTCCCGCGTCAAATATTGATCGATGTGCGCCGCAAAATCCTCTTTCGTATAATCTCCCGCAGCCCGGCGGATTTGGATCCGTTTGATGGCGGGAGCCAGGTGGGCAACCAGGTCCAGTTCTCCGGTCTTCATCGCAAATTGAAGATAGAAGCTGTGTAAATAATCGCCGTCCAAAATACTGCGGATCAGTTCTTGGTGGTTTGCGGGCGATTCAAGGTGCCGCTGCATGGCGCGGGTAACGATAATAAAAAGCCCCAAGATATGAAGCTTTCGGCGATAATCCAGAGGATGGCGCTCCAAGACGGAAAAAATGTTGTTTTCTTCCGCCGGGGAGAGCTGAAGCCGGATTCCGGCTATAGGTGACAGCTCGGCCTGCAAAATTGTGAGGGTGTCCCAGGTGAGTTGGCTGTTCATAACACTCTCTCCTTCCTAATCGGTAGGGGCCGGAAGAAACCGAGCGCCATCATCCTCTCTGGAATAGCATCAGAAATAAGGAGAGTAATGTGTCCTTCGGACACATTACTCCGTGTGTTGGCGCGTTAAATTGGGCATTAACAGTACCGGTGTCAAAGTACATAGAATTCAGATGATTTCCTTATAACATTAGTACACCGATGATTATTAATGAAACAATATCCTGTTCTTTCGGTACCTGATGTCAATCATTCGTTCAAAGGTCAGTCGGTAAACAAATACCAGCGCCTTACGAGCGGAATTCTCTTCCACTGCTTCTTGAGCCAAGGCAATACATAGTAGTCCAGACCCAGCGTGCTGCCGGAACCGCCGATGCAGGCAATCGCTGCAGCCACATACCACAGCATTTCCGTCGAGGCCATCTTCGTCGACCAGATCATAACGGCCATCGCTATGGTCGCTATGGAGGAAATTGCTGTGAACAGACCAACGATCAGCAGAATGCCGAAGACCATCTCGGCGCAGACCATGCCGATTTGGAACCATTTCGCGAGGAACGTGTAGCTGCCGTCCGGATTGTAGAACAGCAGGTCCATAAACCAGCTGGTAATGTTATAGATGAAGCCTGGGACCGGAAGAGCCGATACGGCTTCGGAAGCCGATTGAACCGCGGAAGCTGCGGATTGGGCGTCTACCGTATCCTTAACAGCACCAACCGCTTCACTCGCTGCGGAAGTAGCGTCCTTGATATACGGAGCCGGCGGAATCAGGAAGATCTTATCCGGATCTTTCCATATCTTCTTGATCTTATCGATGCCCTCATACAGCCACATGCCTCCGAGCAGTACCCGCAGCGGCACAAGCCAGAAGTTCGGGGAACGCTTGGAGAAGTGTCCGCCCAAGAAGCTCTTGCGGTTCTCAACATGGAAGAACTCGTGCATCATGTACGTCCACATTTTGTTGAAGCCGGCTACCGTAAAGAGATAAAACATGTTGATTGCATGCTTCGACAGCATCGCCATGAATCCGGTAAGCATAAACATCTTGCCGGGAAGGCCGACATTCGCTACGCCGTAGCGGCTGCCAATGGAGACCATTGTGCCGTGGAAAGCCGGTTTGTAGGCTTTTTTGGATCCGCCTGTAATATCCGCAACGATGTTATGGGCGATCAGCGGAGCGGCATGCTCGGCATTCTCAACCATTTGCGGCACAGGGCGGGTTTCTCCTTCAGGAATAAAGAAGATGTTGTCGCCCACAACATAAACGTTCTTGTGATCGACGCTCTCCAGATTCTCATTTGTAACGATCCGTTTGCGGCCCTGCTGCTGAACCTCGTCCAGCGTGCCCACCAGCTCGGAGCCTTCAACGCCGGCCGTCCAGACGATCGTGTTCGCTTCAACGGTGTTTTTCTCGCCAAGCGCCACGCTGCCTTTGCCGACTTCGGTAATCTTAGCGCCGGTAACGATCTCTACATTAAGCTTGCGCAGATGTCTTTCGGCTTTTTGGATCAGCTTGTCAGGCAGAATCGGCAAAATCTTAGGGGCCATGTCCGCAACGATCAGCCGCACTTCAGACGGATCGATATAGAACTCGCGGCACAGCTCCGCACGGTATTCCGCCATTTCGCCGATCAGCTCGACTCCGGTAAATCCGGCACCGACAACAACAAATGTCAGCAACGCGCGGCGGACCTTCGGATTCTTCTCCTTCGCAGCCTGCGTGAACATGTCGCGAATCTGGCGTTTCAACGCTACAGCGTCGTCGTAAGACCAGAACGAGAAGGTGTTTTCCTCCGCTCCCGGGATGCCGAAGAACGTAGGTTTGCTGCCTGTTCCGATAACCAGGTAATCATAGGCATACGTGGTTTTTTCGGATTTGAGTTTTTTGCCTTTGAAATCGATGCTGTCGATTTCATCAAGCACTACATTTACTTTAAGACCCGCGAAGATTTTCTTCAGGTCGATCTTGATGGAATCTTCCGGAGCGCGGTTCGCGGCAACCTCATGCAGCTCAGTCAAGAGGGTGTGATAAGGGTTCCGGTCAATCAGCGTGATTTCAACATCTTTGTTCTTCTTTAACTTCTTCGCTAGTTTTTTGGCCGTCAGTACGCCGCCGTAGCCGCCGCCCAAAATGACTATTTTCTTCAAGAGAAACTCACCTCAATTTGTCTGATTAGCTGCCGAGGGTCGCGGGAAATTACTTCGCTCCTTCGAGTGCTTTTTCTGCCAGTGTCCAGTACTCCCCAACATGGATGGATACGCCGGAAATAGCGTCCGTATGACCTTCCGCATCAAATGTAGGGGCCGCACCTTTGTTTTCTACGTAGTACTTTTGAGCTGCGATCGCTTGCTCGTGCCATTCGGCCTGTGCGCCGCCTTTTTCTTTCATGCCGTATTTGCCGTCAGCGGAGAAGGCTTGCTTGTCTTCGCCGTTTGCATTTTTGCCGCTGAATTTCGCGGCTACGACATTGCCGTTAACCACGGACAGGTCCACTGTGGAAGCCCAGCCGCTTTCCGCGTCCATTTCGCCTTCAGCATGGTATCCGCCGTCTTTGTAAGGGCCAGCTTCGGTCGGGCCTGCAGCCAGAGCTGCTTTGGCAGCTTCCACAAATTCACCGACGTGAACGGATACGCCGGAGATTGCATCGGTTTTGCCTTCGCTGTTAACTGTAATTGCAGCCGGGTCCTGCTTCTCAACGAGGAATTTCTCGGCGTTAGCCGCTTGCTCGTGCCATTCGGCTTGTGCGCCGCCTTTTTCCTTCATGCCGTATTTGCCGTCTTCGGATACTTTTTTCTTGAGGTCTCCGGCATTGTTTACGTTAAAAGCATTCCAGTCCGCTTTGGTGATTTTGCCGCCTTCAACAGTCAGCAGAACATAAGTCTGCCAGCCGGTTTCGGGATCCACAGCCGCCGTGCCATAGTACGTTCCGTCTTGGTAAGCGCCGGCTTCGGCAGCCGGAGCGGCGGATGCGGCAGGAGCAGCGGAAGCTGCAGGAGCGCTAGATGCAGCCGGAGCGGCCGATCCAGCTGGAGCGTTGTTGCCGCCATCGTTCGATCCGCAGCCTGCAAGCAGGCCGAGCATCAGGGCGCTCGACAAAATAACCGTTGTTTTTTTCATTTCAAAATGACCTCCAAGAAAATATTTTAAAATATATATATTAAAATGTAAAACATTTTAATAGTACTTTGAAGTGAGAAAAATCACTTTCTAAATGACATTTCTCACAAATCACTACCCGGCTTGACCCGACTTTTGGCCTAGTTATAACAATTTTCGGGGGATGATAAATAAAAATTAAGACATCCCCTTTTAGTATCGACGGTATTCTAGCATAAGTGAAGAGCGGGGTAATGTGAAAATAATCACTTATTGATTCGAGAAGGACCTTCTACATGGATTATATCAAATTTGAAGAGGAAGCGATACGGTTATTTCAAGTGAATTATGTGACAAAATCCGACGAAATCAGACTGCAGCCTGGGGATGCGGGGATTCACTCCTTACACAGCCGGGTAATTATTGATCATACAACACCTGCTTTCAGTCACTACTTATAATTATATAAGGAGATGATCCGCAATGGACAGCAACGTGTTTAAAGGAAAATGGAAACAGCTTAAAGGCGAAGCCAAAAAGCAGTGGGGCGAGCTGACGGACGACGATCTGGATGTGATCGACGGCGAAAAAGACAAGCTGGTAGGCAAACTCCAAGAACGTTACGGACACAGCAAAGACGCGGCGGAAAAGGAATACGAAACTTGGGGACGTTCTTTCCGGGACTGATTCAGCCGGCGGGCGCTTCCGATAACCCTTAGGCAAGCGAGGCGGGGATAATGTATAAATCGTATGTGATGTCCGGCAGAATTCTGGAAATACATGATGATAGAGTGCTTACTCAGCAGGGTGATGTGATCAGCAGTTATCATCCCCGTTATTATATGCTTCCCGAGGAGGAAGCGTGGTTTGAAGAAGCGCCCGCTACAAGTGCAGAAATGCAGCAGGAGGCTGCTGAAGCCAGGCAGGACGCTGTTGCTGATTTCAAAGGCGCATACAGCTTTGCTCCCCGGAAACGGCCGAAGCCTTGGGCGATGCCGCGCTTCGGGCTGTACAGAAAAAGTGCGAACCGTGCGTGAGACGTTGGTTTGCGGATAGGTGCCTGCGTCGGCAGGGCCTTATAACCGTTTAATTCTGTACTGAAGCCTTTCCTATTCAGGAAAGGTTTTTTGCTTTGCCTGATAAAAAATATCCCGGCCAGCCGCCTGAAAATGCGGCTTGAAATACATGAAATTCCATGACAATTATGATAGTATGGATTAAAGGGTTAAAAAAATGTAACTATATTACTGCCTTTCGCCGCAGGAGTGAAATTATGGGATTTCTTAAAATATTTCTGGTCAATACTTCCCTGCTTATCACATTGGCTTACCTGTCCAATCTGCTGTTTAAGCACACGGTGGAGTATGCTCCGGAGCGGGTTAAAAAGGTATGCTGGGTGCTGCTTGCCATATTCGCGGGCTGGATCAGTTCCCTGTTCGGATACAGAATCGGCGAAGACGTCATCTTCGATCTCCGGTTCGTTCCCCTGGTTATCTCCACAATGGCTTATCCCCATCCGTTTACTTTAATCATCATTGGTGTGGCTACCGGACTCATGCGTTTGACGCTCGGAGTCAATATGGCGGCCGCTGCGGGAGTGCTGAATTTGTCGCTGCTCGGTTTTTTGTGCGCGGCTTTGAGCGTATGGGTCCGGCGGTCATCTGCTGCTACAGTCACCAAGGGACTTGTCGTTATTCTTGTAGTAAATATAGCGAATGCCATCAATATCAGCATATTTGGCGTTATTCCTTTTTATGAATATATGACGCAAATCATGCCGGTCACGCTGCCGGCGGGCCTTATCCTTACGATCCTGTTTGCTATGATCATGCGTGATTTTCAGGCGGAGCACCAGCGCCACGAACAGATCCAGCGGGCCAATACGCTGCTCTCCGCTCAAACCCAGGAGCTTCACAAAAACAAGATCGTGCTGGAGGAAAGGGCAAAGCAGCTGATGCTTGCTTCCCAGTACAAATCGGAATTTGTGGCGAATATGTCTCATGAGCTGCGGACGCCGCTGAACAGCATTATCAACTTATCCCAGCTTATTGCGGAGAGCGACGACAGCGCCTCCAAAGAGGAATTGATCTCTTACGGCAAAATTATTCACCGCTCGGGAGAAGACTTGCTCATTCTCATCAACGATATTCTGGATTTGTCCAAAGTGGAAGCGGGCAAGCTGGAAATCGTCCAGGAGGAAATGAGTATCAGCGAGGTACCGGAGCTGCTTGTGCTGCAGTTCGACGTCATCGCCCGTCAAAAGGGAATTGAATTTCAGGTTCAGCAGGAGGACAACCTTCCTCAGACGCTGGTTACCGATCCGCAGCGGGTACAGCAGATCCTCAGGAACCTGCTCGCCAATGCCTTTAAATTTACTCATGAGGGACGCGTTCTCCTTACGATCCGCAGAGAAGCGCGGAAGGAAGGGGCGCAGACGCTGCACTATATCGTATTTGAAGTGGATGATACGGGAATCGGCATTCCCCAGGACAAGCATATGGCGATTTTTGAGGCCTTCCAGCAGGCGGACGGGACAATCAGCCGCAAATATGGCGGAACGGGACTCGGCCTTTCCATCAGCCGGGATTTGGCCCGGCTGCTTGGCGGTTTTATTACCCTGCAGAGCACGGAGGGAAAAGGAAGCCGGTTTTCGCTGTATTTGCCGCTGGCTGAAAAGGGGCAGACCGAAAGCAACTGAAGTACCGCGCGGCGGCAGCCGCGCGGTATTTTTGTGCCCTAGTGAGGTGAGCGTTTTTGGGTGTTTGACTGCTCTTTTTGAACGCGCGTTCAAAGCAGTGCTGCCAAGCCTTCCCTGGCGCCATCGAGGCTGCACAAACACAAACATCAAACATGTATTGACAGCGGCTTAACCCTGAGTAGAATGAAGCCAAAGCCGCCTTTGAAGGAGTGTACTTCCCTTAATGAACCTCATGAGAACCAAACCGGCCGACAAGCGCCTGCTCGCAAGCCGCAAGCGCTCGGTCCAGCGCAGGAATCTGCACATCGCAACCTGGGAGGGAGTACCTTCAACGATTTTTCAGGTGCTTCTTCAGGGGCAATTTCTAACCGGGTTTTTGCTGTACCTGGGAGCAACCTCCAGCCAGATCGGATTTGTTTTGGCGGTTACCACACTGGTCAATGTCGCGCAGATCGGCGTAGCTTTTCTCATTCAACGGCTGCCGAGCCGGAAGTGGGCGCTCGTTACGTTTATCGCGCTGCACCGCGTGATGTGGACCTCCACCGGACTGATTCCGTTTATTTTCCCTGAACGTCTATGGGTGCCCGCTTTTATCACGCTGTATACGATCGCCTTTGCGCTGAATACCGTAGGTTCCGTGTTATGGAACTCCGTCATCAGTGACATTGTTCCGGCACGGGTGCGGGGCAGATACTTCGGCATCCGCAACACACTGCTTAACGCGCTGGGCAGCCTGTTCGTGTACGGCGGAGGCATTGTGCTTGACCGCTATCCCGGCGGGCAGGGGTTCCTGCTGCTGTATATCGTAATCTGGATATGTGCGCTGGCGAATATCGTGGTGTTTTTCTTTTATCCCGATTTGCCGTTTGAGAAATCGGAGGAGAGCAAGTTTTTGCCGATGCTCCGCAAACCGCTGCGGGACTCGCTTTTTATGAAATCAACGTTGTTTCTGTCCGCATGGCTGCTCCTGCAGAACCTGGTGGTTCCGCTGTATTCTTATGTCATGCTCGAGCTTCTTCATATTAAATATGAAACGCTTTCGCTGCTGAATGTGTCGCAGACGGTCTTTATGATGGCGAGCTTCTACCTGTGGGGCAACCTGAACGCAAAGTACAGCAATAAAAAACTGCTGTTCTGGACGCTGCCGATTATCGCGCTTTCCTCCCTGATGTGGGGCCTGCTATCGGTGCTGCCGATGCTTGTTGTATTATTTGCGGCCCACTTTGTATATGGGGTAGGGATCGGCGGTTTTAACCAGCTGGCGTTCAACTTCATCATCGGCGACACGCCCAAGAAGGAACGTCCGATGTATATGGCGGTTTATGCCGCGTTGACGGGCGTTTGCGCTTTTTTCGGGCCGGTCATCGGCGGACGGATTTATGAACGGATCAAAGATTGGCCAAGCTGGATGCAAATTTATGGCATGCAGCTAGTGGTCGGCGTGCTGATGCTGGCGCTGATCGTACTCCTGGGGCGCAAGATACTGAGAGATGCCTAAGTCCCTTTACGATGAGCTGCCAAAGAATTTTCAGGACTATGTGCCTGATGAAGAGGAGGCCTTGTATTGGCAAAAATCGCTATGGTGCTCGGAGCCACGGGGCTTGTCGGCAGTTATGTGACCGAGCAGCTGCTGAATGACGACACCTGGGACGAAGTCAGAGTGCTCGTACGCCGTCCTCTGGATTCCGGCCATCCGAAATTGAAGCAGTATACGCTTGACTGGGAACAGCTTGACAGTTATGCCGCGTGTTTTGAGAATGTGGAAGCGGTTTTCTGCTGCCTGGGCACCACCATCAAAAAAGCCGGCTCCCAACCTGCCTTTGAGCGGGTCGATCTGGAGTATCCGCTGCAGGCGGCCCGGGTGGCGGGCGAGGCCGGCGTCCGGCAGATGCTGGCGGTTTCATCAATGGGCGCCAATCCCCAGTCGCGTAATTTTTACAGCCGGACAAAGGGCCGGATGGAAGAGGCGATGGCCGCTTCGGGACTGCCCGGCGTGCATTTGTTTCGCCCGTCGCTGCTGCTTGGGCCGCGCCGCGAATTTCGTCTCGGCGAACGCTTGGGGGCCGTGCTGATGAAGACGTTTGGCTTCCTCCTGGCAGGCAGGGCGGCGGAGTACAAGGCGGTTCACGGTTCGGCCGTGGCCCGGGCGATGGTAGCGATCGCCAACACGGGTACCTGCGGCGTGCATGTGTATCCAAACGGAGTCATCCGGGTCATTGGCAGAGACGGATCTTAAGCCGCTTAATGGGCGGCGGATTTGCCATTAGAGCAAATTAGGCCGTACAATGTTAAAAACTACGAGTTACGGGGAGGAAATACGGATGAGTAAAAAACAGATATCCACAGAGCAGGCTCCGGGAGCGATCGGCCCTTACAGCCAGGCAATTCACGCGGGAAATTGGGTTTACACCTCAGGGCAGCTCGGGTTGAACCCGGAAACCGGCGAATTGGCGGAAGGGGTTCAGGAACAGGCCCGCCAGTCGCTGAACAATGTTAAAGCGATCCTGGAAGCGGCTGGAGCCGGAATGGACCAAGTGGTGAAAACCACCGTTTTTCTCAAGGATATGAACGATTTTGCAGCCGTTAACGAGGTGTACAGCAGCTTCTTTACTGAGCCTTATCCGGCGCGCAGCGCGGTGGAAGTCGCCCGGCTGCCCAAAGACGGCCTCGTCGAAATTGAAGCGGTGGCCCGCAAAAAGTAACACTCGCACATCTCTCCACAAGCGGCTTAGGCTAAAAGAGGTAAAGTGCTGAGGGCCTGGCAGCCGTCCGCTTTGCATCCTGCACGGGATGTGAAGCTGGACGGCTGTTTGGCGTCCAATTCTACGGTTCAGTTCCATCTGGCGGATAAGGTGCCGGCACTGCTTGTCCGGCCCCGGAAGAACAGCAGCCAGACGCTGTATAAAAGCAGCAGTGCAGCTCCCGCGAGGGCCGTGACCCTCACAATCTGCGATTCCCGCTGCTCGACCGAAATCGCGATAAATGCCCAGACAAATATAAGCGGATACAGGCTGTCGCGGTAAGGGTAGCTGACCAGTATAGCCAGCAGTGCCGCGATGCCGAGCATGATCGCTGCCCAGTATTCACCGCTGAGTCCAAAGCCGTTCCAGTCGTGCTTGACGAGGAGCGTGCCGACGTTGACGATCGCTGCTACGGAAATCCAGCCCAAATAGATGCTGAACGGAAGCCGGACCAGAATTTTTTCGCCAGCGGTAGGACGGTCGATGCGCCGTGTGAGCCGGTAAATGACAATCAGAGTGATTAACAGCAGCGCCATGGCGGCTACTGACAGTTCAATTTGAAGATAATGCCATAAAAACAGCCAGGCCATGTTAAACACACAGCTTGCAATGAACCAGGGGCTGATGGAGCGCACGGATTCCCGCTCAGCGCCAGCCCTGCGGAGCTGGTACACGATAAAGCCGCCAAGCAGCAAGTAGATGAGCAGCCAAATGCTGAAGGCATAACCCGCCGGCGTCAAAAAGGTTTTGTAGCGGTCGGAAATCTCGCCGGTGCTGTTGCCGCCCAGCGGAAGCGTCGAAGCCAGCGTGTTGACGGCCAGCACGCCGATATAAAACAGTGTATTTAACCATCTGTAACGATTGCTGTGCGCCATGCCATTACCTCCGGATGAAAGTTAGTCCGGTTTTCCCGGAAGACAAAGGTTAAGAAAACCGGCGGGTTATTCGTGGTTCACCTAGAATATACCCGCTTTGCTTCCCGTTCAGACGCCAAACAGCAAAATAATGACTAGCGGGTCACAAAAATAGCCGATCCTTCCTATACAGCTGACCCTTCTTCTGTATTTCAATAAAAGTAGCGGGAAAAGTTTTTAAAAGCCGGGTTTTTCGTATAAGATGGAGATAAAACCTTTTTTGCGGCTTTTTACGCGGCAAGCCTACAAAAGCCGTCTTTATCGGCCTACAAGACAGGAGAACGTCATGACTAAGCATCTGTATGCGATTTGGTTGGGGGATGTATTGTTTTGCTTTTCCGGCGAGACGTCGGAGCCCAGGGTCGATGCCTGGACCCGCGCCGTCAGACAGCTTACGCTGGGAGGCGTCCGCCGATTCGCAGGCGCGGGCTTGAGACTGGCCGAAATCCGTCTTCCCGTATCCGCCCCGGAAGCAAAGGCGGCGCGCCGCCAGCTGCCCAGCCGAATGCTGGAAGGGCTGTCGCTGGGTCCGAAAGATGCCTTTGAGCTGCTGCTGGGCTGGGATGGAGCCGCCTGCCGCGCCCAAGGGATCGAACCCGGGGGAGAGCTGGAGTATTGGGCGGCCGCGGCGGGTTTTGCGCTGGAGCTGATCGCCTGGGGCGACATCGTGCCGTCCATCCATCAGCCGAAGGCGCCGGGTACGCGCCGCCGGGGCGGCGAACAGGCGGCTGCAAGCGTCTGGGTTCCCGCTTTCCGCCGCAGCGAGGCGAAAGAGACCTTCCTGCGTTTGGCGGAAAATATGCCGCCGCTTGCGGCTGGAGCAGAATGGGCGGGGAAAGGCGAACACGGATCCCGGCTGGAAGCGGCCTGCGCGGTGCTGCACTCTTTTTTACAGAATATGATTCATGCCGAGGTCCGTTCGCTCACTGCCGGAGCGGAATCGGAGCTCTCGGCGTATAAAGCGGACTACCGCCGCGGTTCGTCGCCGCTTGTGGAGCTGTGGTGGAACAGCCTGCTGACCGGCTCGCGGGAGTTGCCCGTGCAGGGAAGCCAGGCCGAGGTAAACGAACTGACGGAGCAGGTGGGCGAAGCGGCGGCTGCCGCCGGAGCGGAGGCCCCCCGTCCGCCGGGTACAGCCCCGCAGGAAGGCCGGTTAGGACTCGGCCTGCGGCTTGCGCCGCCGGAGGAAGAGGAAGGCCGCTGGAAGCTGACCTTCTGGGCGGAGATCCGCGAGGGGGGAGGTTCCTGGCTGCCCGCCCAGGCGATCTGGGATGCGGACGAAAGCGAGTTCACCTTATGGGGAACGAGGTATGCCGCGGTCCAGGAGCAGCTGCTGCTGGCGCTGAGGGAAGCTGGTGAACGTTCGGAGGATATCCGCGCGGCGCTAAGCCTGCCGGCACCGGCCGAAGCTGAGCTGGAACCGGACCGGCTGTACCGGTTTCTAAAAGATACGGCACCGGCGCTCATTGCCAGCGGCATTACCGTACAGATGCCTTCCCGCTGGAGCCGGGAGGGCAGACGCAAAGCGGGCCTGCGGCTGAAGATGGAGCTGCCTGCCGAGGGCGGCGAAGCGGTGAAGGCGGGCGTCGGAATGGACGCGCTTGTCTCCTTCCGGATGGAGGCGTCAATCGGGGAACAGAGCGTAAGCGCCGAAGAGCTGTCCGCGCTGGTTGAAGCGGGTTTGCCTTTTGTCCAGTTCCGGGGCGAATGGATTGAGGTGGACCCGAAGGAGCTGCGGCAGGTGCTGCGCCAAATGAAAAAGCAGGAACAAGGGGAAATGCAGGCGGCCGACTGGATCCGGCTGCAGGCGGAGGAGTCCGAAGACCGGATGTGGAAAGGGCTGTCCGTTACCGGTATGGAAACAGCCGGACTGCTTACTCAATTGCTCCGGGGAGACGTGCTGCGCAGTATGCCGCCGCGTCCCATTCCGGATACGCTCCACGGCACGCTCCGGCCGTATCAGGAGCGCGGCTACCAATGGCTTTCCGCGCTGACTGAACTTGGTTTTGGCGTCTGCCTGGCGGACGATATGGGGCTTGGCAAAACGGTGCAGGTCATCACCTGCCTTCTGGACCGGATTGCGTCGGCTCAGGAGGAAGCTGCATCCGGCAACGGGGCGGCCGGCCGTCTTGGCGGCGCGGCACGTGCGCCGTCGCTGATCGTATGCCCCACGTCACTGCTCGGCAACTGGCAGCGGGAGCTGCAGCGGTTCGCGCCGATGCTGAAGGTGCATATTCATCACGGCGCGCAGCGCAGCCGGGGCCAAGCGTTCCAAAGTGCTGCGGCGGGTAAGGACGTGGTGCTGACCACCTACCATTTGTCCGGACGTGACAGCGAGCTGCTGGAGCAGGTACGCTGGTCGACGGTGGTGCTGGACGAAGCGCAGTACATCAAAAATCACCGGACCAAGCAGTCCCAGAGCGTCATGCGGCTGTCGGCCGATTACCGGATCGCCATGACCGGAACACCAGTGGAGAACCGGCTGGGCGAGTTGTGGTCGATTTTTCAATTCCTTAATCCCGGGTATCTCGGCACATACCACTCCTTCCGCCAGCGTTACGGTTCGGGCGACAATGAGGGCAGGCTGCGCGAGCTGCACCGCCTGGTGGCGCCATTCCTGCTGCGGCGGCTGAAAAGCGATCCCGATATTTCCAAGGATCTGCCGGAGAAGCTGGAGCTTAAAACGTACTGCCCGCTTACCGAGACGCAGGCCGCGCTGTATCAGGGCGTGGTGAACGAGATGCTCGGACAGATCGGGGGCGCCGAAGGCATGGCCCGCCGCGGTCTGGTGCTTGCTTCGCTCACGAAGCTGAAGCAGATCTGCGATCACCCGCAGCTCCTGCGCGGGGAAGGGGCGCGGGCGGGACGGAGCGAACCGTCGGGCAAGCTGGAGACGATGTTTGAACTGCTGGACAGCATCGTGGAGAACGGGGAATCGGCGCTGATTTTTACGCAGTATGTGGCAATGGGTGAACTGCTGGTTTCCAGACTGGCCCGGCGCTACGGCACTGTACCCAGATTCCTGCACGGCGGTGTGCCCAAAAAGGAGCGGGACAGCATGGTCCGTTCGTTCCAGGAGGGCGAAGGCTCCGAGCTGTTTGTGCTGTCGCTCAAAGCAGGCGGGGTCGGATTGAACCTCACGCGCGCCAACCATGTCGTGCACTATGACCGCTGGTGGAATCCGGCGGTGGAGAATCAGGCCACCGACCGGGTTTTCCGGATTGGCCAGAACCGGAATGTGCAGGTGCATAAGCTGATCTGCCAGGGAACGCTGGAGGAACGGATCGACGAATTGATCGAACGCAAAAAAAGCCTGTCCGACCAGGTGGTTGGTTCAGGCGAAACCTGGCTGACGGAAATGTCGAACCAGCAGCTGAAGGCGCTGATTGAACTGCAGGAGCAGGACTGGATGTAGGGATCAGCCCTGCGGCCCGATGGCCTGTTATTTTAGAAACTTATTGAAGGGAGGGGCGGCCTTGCCGATTTCAATAGAAGCCGTGCCGGGGCGTCTTACCGCCGAGGCCGCGCCTGTCAAGGACGGGAGGCGGCACCGGATCACGGTGCAGACGAAGCTGTGGCCGTCCGCCCGCCGGGCGGAAGCAGCCCATGAGCTTGGGGCTTCGGCATCCGGCCTGGCGGACCTGCTGTCGGGCCGGACGCCGGCGCCGCCTGCCGAGCTGGCGGAGCTGAAGGCGAGCCTGGGCACGCCGGAGTGCTCGTGCGGAGATGGCGGATGTCCGGAGGGCGCGGCGCTTCTGGAGGAAGCGCTGCGGCGTCTGGCTGCGGCCCGCGCGCTCGTGCTGGCGCTGTTCGGCCTGCCGCGGCCCGCCTTGTCCGAGGCGGCGTTTGCCGCCTGGCGGGAGGCGTCCGGCGCACCGGCCCGCGGCGCGCTAGCGGCTGAGCTGCAGCGGCTGGACCGCCGGCGCCCGCATGCGGCGGGCGCCGGGTGGCTCGCCGATGCGGAAGACGAGGCGGAGCTGCACCGGCCGGGCCCGGGCTTCGCCGGGCTCGGCCCGCGGCCGCTGCCGCCCCGCCCCGCGCCGGATGCAGCGCCGACTGCTCTGCCGGGCGGCCTGAC
This sequence comes from Paenibacillus nanchangensis, assembly GCF_046543445.1. Taxonomy (NCBI): domain Bacteria; kingdom Bacillati; phylum Bacillota; class Bacilli; order Caryophanales; family Paenibacillaceae; genus Paenibacillus; species Paenibacillus nanchangensis. Next base: position 32,223 of record NZ_JBHOFD010000020.1, on the reverse strand, counting down.
GGGCCGGGTGCCCCGGGCCTCCGAAGGGCTGGAGCGCCTGGTCGCCCGAGCGGCGGAAGGAGCGGTTCGGCGCGCCGGTTCGTCCCGGCTCTTCGCTCCGCCGGAGAAAAAGGAATAAATGCGGCTTGCTTGCGGTCCCGGCCATAAAAGCCGCCGCAAGAATACGTGCTCAGAACGTTTAAATGACGGTCAATATTCAAAATGCCGATCAAAGCGGCAGCCTTAGAAGCATATTCTAGGGCTGCCGCTTTTTTTTGCGTTTTTTGTCCTGAGTAGGGGAGCAGCTTCGCCTGCGGCTTTAAGAGGGCTCTAATCCTCTAGAGTATCGCCTGAGTCTTGACGAGTTGCTGCCGCGGGGAGAAAGCCTCTTTACGGCTCAAAAAGCGATGGTATAATAGCGTTTAAATTGGAGGAGGACCGATCGGCCGGTTGCCACCCTGCCCCTTCCCTCTGGGATAGGCTGCGGTACATTTCTTCAGAGCAGTGTCCGATAAACGGTACAAAAGGGCCGGACAGAACCGCCAGAGGAGGGTGCGGGAAGTGCTTAGGCAACAGTTTCCGCAAGAGCGGTGCAAGAAGTGTACAAACGACAGGTTCCCGCCAAGGAGGCGCTGAAAGTGCTTAGACGACGAGTTCCCCGCAAAACCTGGAGCCTCCGCTCCAAAATTCTGCTGATTGTACTTGCGTTGACCCTGATCCCGCTTAGTCTTCAGGGCGTGGCGACCTATGTCGATTTTTCCGATTCCACTGAACGAAGAGCCGCCGATTATACCGTTCAACTGGTTGGACAAATGAACCGCAATCTTGACCGGACGCTCATGGAGACGCAGCGGCTGTCGCTCATGCCGCTTTACGATTCCGGCGTGCTGGCGATTCTGCGGAAGTACAGTGATGCAAGCATGGCCGCAGCCGGACAGCCGACGGTGGATGAACGGTCCAAAATGCAGCTCTATATTGCAAGTATGACGTTTGACCGTCCGGAGATTGACAGCATCCAGCTGTTTGCGCAGAACGGATATGTGTTCTCGAGCCAGGCTCCGAGCGCGATAGCGGCATTCACGGACGTGAAAAGCCAATCCTGGTACGCCCGGGTAGCAGAGGCGGACGGTGCTTGGGTGCTGCTGCCGCCCCATCATCCGTCTTATTATTTGGACGATAACCGCAGCTTTTTTTCCGTGGCGCGCCTGATCCGGGAGCCCAATACCAATCTGATGCTCGGCGTGGTCAAAATCGATCTGAAGCTGGATTTGTTCCGGACGGTTGTGGAAAATATCAAGTTCGAGGAGAGCGGAGGACTGGTGGTGCAGAACAGCCGCGGCGAGCTGTTTTACGGAGAAACGGCCCATGGGGCACCGCTTGAAAAAGTCCGTCCCGCAACCTCAGGCGAAACCTCGGTGCGCCGCCTCGAACTGAACGGGGGTGAATATCTGGTTATTTCGGACTATTCCTCCTATTCTGATCTGAGCTTCACCAGCTATATTCCGCTTCGGTCGCTGCTGGCGGAAACTGAGGAGCTGCGCGATTTCACCCTGCTGGTGGGGGCGGTATGCCTGCTGTCTGCCGGGGGGCTGGCGACGTTTTTTTCTTACCGGCTCACCCGGCCGCTCGGGACGCTGATGAAAAAAATGCGGCTGGTGGAACGCGGTGATTTCAAGCAGAGTGTTCCCGTCGTTTCGGGCGACGAGATCGGCCGGCTGAGCGCCGGCTTCAATCGGATGGTGGAGGAGATCGACCGGCTAGTACACGAAGTTTACGTGCTGGGTATAAGGGAAAAGGAAGCTGAGCTGGCTGCGCTGCAGTCCCAGATTAACCCGCATTTTATTTACAATACGCTGGAGTCGATCAGCATGCTCGCCCGCAGCAAACAAAGCGAGGATATTTCGGAAATGGCCACCTCGCTCGGGCGGTTGATCCGCGGAGCGGTCGATCAGGACCGCCGCTTTATTCCGCTGGAGGAAGAACTGGAGGATGCCCGCTCCTATATCCGCATCCAATCCATGCGGCTGGGCCCCCGGCTGCGGACGGTGTTTGATGTTGAGGAGGGCATTGATTCGTGCCTGGTTCCCAAGCTGATGCTTCAGCCCTTGATTGAAAATGCGATCGTACACGGGATTGGCGACCGGGAAAATGGCGGTACAATCTGGATTTCCGCGGTCCGGTTCGAACAAGATCTGCTGCTGACGGTGCGCGATGACGGGCGGGGACTCGATGAGCGGGAACTGGCTGCTCTTAGGGCCAGGCTGCTGGAGCCGGCGGCGGTGCGAAGTCCCGGGACGGTCCGGGATAGCGGGACGCTGCGGGAAAGCGAAATACTGCGAGGCGGCTGGATGCAGCGGGAAAGTGAAGTGCGGCTGGATGGCGGGACGCTGCGGGAAAGTGAAATACTGCGTGACGGCGGTCCGCTGTGGGAAAGTGAAGTACTCCGGGAAAACGGCAGCGGCGTTGCCCTTAAAAATATTCAGCAGCGCCTCGTGCTCATGTTTGGGGAAGAGTACGGTCTGGAAGTGGACGGAAGTCCCGGCCAGGGGGCGGCATTCACGTTGATGATTCCGATTGGGTACAAGGCGGCGGAGCAGCCAAGGTTAGAGTGACGTTTTATGGAGAGCGAGCAGAAGTGGCAGGATTGATGCTTATGCAGACAGAACAAGGAGAAGCGGCAGGATTGATGCTTATGCAGAACAAGGATAACAGCGAAACAGGGAGAAGCTCGTTAAGGACAGGGAGGAACAGTCATGATCCGAGTGATGCTCGTTGAGGATGAGGAGATTATCAGACAGGGGCTGCGCGACTTGATCGGGCGGGCCGCACCAGATTTTGCGGTGGTCAAAGAGGCTGCGCACGGAAAAGAAGCGCTGGAGTTTTTGGACAGGAACGTGGTCGACGCTGTGATTACAGATATCCGGATGAGAGAAATGGACGGTCTGCGCATGATCGAGAAACTTCGCTCGGTCTATGGCCGGATGCCTGTTGTTGTGATCAGCGGGTATGGAGATTTTGCTTATGCGCAAAAAGCGCTGCAGTACGGGGTGACCGACTACCTGCTGAAGCCTGTGGACCGGAGAGCATTCGTCACCTCGCTGGACAAAATCCGCCAAGCGCTGGGGGAAGCGGCCGGGGGAGCTGGTTCAACTGCCGGATTTGGGGCAGGAAGAATTGGGCGGGCCGGAAGAACCGGAGAATCCAGAAGAACCGGAGAATATAGTGAAGCTGGGGATGCAGGAAAAGCCGAACGATCCGGAACATCGGGAAGATCAGCAACACCAGCAACATCAGGAGGGTCCGGGAGGTTTGGAGTAATCGAGGCAGCTGGAAAAAATGGAGAAGCGGGGGCAGCCGGAACCTCCGGAACGCCCGAAACACTGGGAACACCGGGAACGCCCGAAACACCGGGAACGCTCGGGACACCAGGAACACCAGGAACACCAGGAACACCAGGAACACCCAGAACACCGAGAACGCCCGGAACACCGGGAACACCGGGAACACCAGGAACACCGGGAACCTCGGGAACACCCGGAACGCCAGGAGCACCCGGAGATGGCAGCCTCGGCGCTGCGGTTGAGGCGGAGGGCGATTCAGCGCCCACCGGCCGCGAAGGGCGGCGCTTGATCCGCAAGCTGAAGGCGTACATCGCGGACCATCCGGACGAAGATCTTCGGCTCCAGACGCTAGCTGAACGGGCGCGGCTGAATCCGTCTTACCTCAGTCAGCTGTACAAACGGCTGGAGGGTGAAAATCTGTCAGATTATATCGCGGAAATGCGGATTCGCCGGGCCTGCCGGCTGCTGGAGACGACGGAGCTGAAGGTGTACGATATCGCCCGGTTGTCCGGCTACCAGAGTCCCAAACATTTTATGCTGGTCTTCAAACAATACACCGGGCTGACGCCAGGTGCCTATAGAGAACAAAATGGAATGTGAGATAACCTGACTTATAGTTTGCGGTTGTCTCTTTTTTTTGCGAAAAAAACCGAAAAATCTAAAAAAATCGTACCATATCCGAAGATTAAGTGGTTTTTATCAGAAAATAATGTCACTATAATTAACCCAAGCAATCATTATAACGTAGGGCTAGGGGGAAGAGGTTATGAAAAGATGGCTCACCGGGTTACTGGCGTTAACACTGACGATGGGGCTTGCGGCATGCGGCGGCGGAAACAAGGCGGATACGTCCGCTGCGGAAGGCGAAACTTCCAAAGACGGGAAAGTTCTGCTGAAATTCGCGACTTGGGGTAATCCCGCGCAGCTCGAGCTGTATGAAGGTCTCACCGCCGACTTTACGGCACAGCACCCGAACATCGAGGTGCAGATCGACACGATTCCGTTTGCGGATTACCAGCAAAAGATGTCCGTATTGGCCGCCGGCCGGGAGCTGCCCGATATTGCCTGGGTGTCGGAACGTATGGTGCCCCAGTTCATGGCTAACGGCATCCTGGAGGATGTATCCAGCATCGTTGACGATGGAGCTTTTGACAGCGCAGACATTATCCCCTCGACGCTGGAGCTGTTCCGCAGTGACGGCAAGCTGTACGGGCTTCCGTTCTCGACTCCGCCAAGCGTGGTCTTTTACAATGCCGACCTGTTCAAAAAAGCGGGTCTAAGCACGCCAAACGAGCTGGCGAAGCAGGGCAAATGGACCTGGGCGGAATTTGAGCAGGCTGCAAAAGCGATCAAGACCAGCGCCGGATCGCAGAATGTATACGGTGCCAACTTCTTCAGAGACTGGAAAACCTGGATCATCCTCGCCTCCTACTCCTGGTCGAACGGAAGCGGCCCGTTCAACAAAGACATGACCCAGTATACGTGGAACGATCAGTACGGTGTAGAGACACTGGACATGCTCAGCCGGATGATGTTTACGGACGCCTCGCATCCGAAAGCCGGTGAGCAGGTGAATTTCGAGTCCGGTCAGATCGGCATGATTTTTGATAATTACAGCTTCGTCTCCAAAGCGCGGGAGATCAAGAACTTCGAGTGGAGCATCGCCCCTATGCCTTCGGGTTCGCAGGGCAGTGTGCCGATGATGGGGCAGGCCGGCTACGTGCTCTTTAAGGACGGCGATCACCCCGAGGAAGCGAAAGAGCTGCTGAAGTTCCTGGCAGGCAAGGAAGGCGTACAGAAGACATCGGCGTTTTTTGTGCCGCCCCGGGAATCCGTACTGAACTCTGATGAATTCCTTAACGTGGAAGGCAATCCGGACCCTGAGCATATCAAACAGGCCGTGATCGAAGAAATGCCGAAGGCGGTTGTGCAGCCGGGCCATATCAAGTGGCAGAACATCGACACGGAGATTTTGTCCGGATTTGATGAATTGTTCGCCCAGCGCGGCACGCCGCAGCAAATTCAGGATGCGGTCAAAGCCAAAGTTGATCCGCTGCTGTCGAAATAACGAAGAAAGGGTGAACGGTCATTGAAACGTCTGAGTGAAGCTTTGCAGCGGGGGCGGATGCAGCTGTTCGTCAGCCTTCCGGCCAACGAGCTTGAACTGGCGGAAGCCGCGCTTGCGGAAGGAGCCGACGGGCTGAAGGTTCATATCAACGTCGGCCACCGCGCCAGCGGCAATGAATTCGGCCCGCTTGAAGTCTACGAAGAGACCATCGGCATGATCCGTTCCCGGTTTGACGGTCCTCTCGGCATTGTGCCGGGAGGAGCGCCGGAGCGGATTTCACGAGAGGAAATTCAGCGGCTGCCGCAGCTGGGAATCGACTTTTTTTCCATCTATGCCTTTCATATGCCCTCCTTTCTGCTGCATGCGCCGGGACTGGAGCGGACCTTCGCTATCGATGCGAAAAGCGACCGTTCGCTTGTTGAAGGCGCGGACGCCTTTGGAATTACGGCGCTTGAGGCTTCGGTGGTGCCCGGCGAGGAATACGGAACACCGCTGAACTTCGCCGATCTGCTGACTTACCGCTGGCTGGCCTCGCATGCGGGGGTCCCGGTCATTGTGCCGACACAGCGGCGAATTGTGCCGGAGGATGTCCCCGCGCTGGCGGACAGCGGCATCCAGGCGCTGCTGGCAGGCGCCGTTGTGACCGGCAATACGGCGGAAGGCATCCGCCGCGGAGTGGCGGAGCTGCGAAACGCAATCGACCGGTTGTAAGGCTGCAGACGGCAGAGCTGCGAAACGCAATCGGCCGGTTGTGAGGCTGCGGACGGCAGAGCTGCGAAACGCAATCGACCGGTTGTAAGGCTGCGGACGGCAGAGCTGCGAAACGCAATCGGCCGGTTGTGAGGCTGCGAGCGGCAGAGCTGCGAAACGCAATCGGCCGGTTGTAAGGCTGCGAGCGGCAGAGCTGCGAAACGCAATCGACCGGTTGTAAGGCTGCGGACGGCAGAGCTGCGAAACGCAATCGGCCGGTTGTAAGGCTGCGGACGGCAGAGCTGCGAAACGCAATCGGCCGGTTGTAAGGCTGCGGGCGGCAGAGCTGCGAAACACATCGGCCAATTGCAGGCCGGGTCATTTTGCTGAAAAGACCTCCGCAGGCTGCCGGGAAGGACTGGGGAGAACGCATAAAGCTATACCGGAAGGATGATAGTTATGGCAACGGTTGAGCAGATCAACGTAAAAAACGCCGGGCGGAAGACAAAGCGGAAAACCGGGGCTTTAAACAAAGGAGACCACGCGGCGGGCTGGCTGTTTGTGGCGCCGATGGTGCTGGGTTTTGTCCTGCTGCTGCTGATCCCGCTTGGCATGGCGCTGTATATGAGTCTGACCGATTGGCCGCTTCTTGGAGAAGCGAATTTTGTAGGGCTGGACAATTACCGGGCCATCACGGGGGATGCCGAATTTTGGCGGGTGCTTGGGAATACGCTGTATTTTGCCGCGGGGCTGGTTCCGGCGAACATTGTGCTGGCCCTGCTGCTGGCACTGCCGCTGTCCAAAAATATCCGCGGCGCGGGGACGTTCCGCACCGTTATTTTTATCCCGGTGATGACCTCGCTGGTTGTGTGGTCCATCGTCTGGAAGTATATGTTCGCTACTGATTCCGGCTTTATCAATCAGCTGCTGCGTCTGCTCGGGATCACCGGACCGGCCTGGCTGTACGATACCAGTCTTGCGATGCCGGTCGTCATTGTAACAAGCCTGCTCAAAAACGTAGGCCTCAACATGGTGCTCTTTATCGCGGCGCTGCAGCAGGTGCCGGTGCAGCTGTACGAAGCGGCCCGCATCGACGGGGCCGGAAGGGCGCGGACCTTTTTCCGGATCACGGTGCCGATGATCACGCCGACCATTTTTCTTACGGTGATTATGACGATTATCGGTTCGCTGAAGGTGTTCGGGCAGATTTACGTGATGACCCAAGGCGGCCCGTCCGGCAGCACGGAAGTGCTTGTCTACACGATCTGGGAGCGGGCGTTTAAGCTGTTCGAGTTTGGTTATGCATCAGCGCTGGCTTACGTGCTGTTCATCATTATCCTGCTGCTGACCCTGGTCCAATGGCAGATGAGAAAAAGGTGGGTTCTGAATGAGAGCTGATCAACCCGCAAAATCCGGAGGAAGTCTGGCCGCTAACTGGCCGCATTATGTAGTTCTGACGATCGTGTCGGCCATTATGATGACTCCGTTCATCTGGATGGTTTCGACTTCGCTGAAGCAGCCGGCCGATGTGTTTGTATTCCCGCCGCAGCTGATTCCGTCGCCGGTCCGCTGGGCAAATTATGCTGATGTGCTGGAGTCGATTCCGTTTCATTTGTTTTTTGGCAACAGCGTTTACATTGCGCTGCTGGTCACGGCGGGAACGGTGTTTTTCGCCTCTATGGCCGGGTACTCTTTTGCCAGAATTCCGTTTTGGGGGCGGAGCTTCGTGTTCCTGCTGCTGCTCAGCACAATGATGATCCCGAATGAAGTCATCGCGATCCCGATGTTCCTGTTCATGCGGGAGCTGGGCTGGATTAATACCCATCTGCCGCTGATCGTCCTGCCGATCTTCGGAGCGGGCGGGGTGTTCGGAGTGTTTGTCATGCGGCAGTTTTTTATGAGCATTCCGAAGGAGCTGGAGGAAGCGGCGATGATCGACGGCTGCTCGCGGCTGCGGATTTACGCGATGATCATGCTTCCGCTTGCGAGACCGGCGATTGCCACGCTGATTATCTTTACGTTTTTGACCAGCTGGAACGATTTCTTTGATCCGCTGATTTTTATCAACGACAGGGAGCTGATGACGCTGCCGCTGGCGCTGTCGCTCTTCACCGACGAGTCGGGCACCTCCTGGCATCTGCTGATGAGCGCTTCGGTGATGGCGACGCTGCCGCTGTTGATCGTTTTTTTCTTCGCCCAAAAGCAGTTTATTGAAGGGGTATCCATGACCGGATTGAAGGAGTAGCAGTCTAAGACCGGATTGAAGGAGCCACATTCTAAGATCGGATTGAAGGAGTCACGCTCTAGAACAGAGCAGTCTAAGGCCGGAATGCAGCGTTAACTTGCCTCGCGGAAGGAGTCACGTATGAAGAACAACAGCAAAGAAATAGAAGCCGATGTAGTTGTGGTCGGAGCCGGGCCTGCCGGGATTGCGGCGGCGATTGCCGCGGGGAGGCTGGGAGCGAACGTCGTGCTGATCGAACGCTACGGATTCGTAGGAGGGATGTCTACCGCAGCTTCCGTCTATCCATGGATGACGTTCCATACGGAGAGCGGGGAAAGGGTAATCGGCGGGATCGCCCAGGAAATTGTGGAAAAGCTGATGGAACGCGGGGGATCCCCGGGCCATCTGCGGGATACGGTAGGTTTTGTCCGGACCCTTACGCCATATCATCCGGAAATTTATAAGGTACTGGCTGTCGATATGCTGCGGGAAGCCGGTGTCCGGCTGCTGGCGCACAGCTTCGTGGATCAGGTCGAGCGGAGCGGGGAGCGGATTACCTCCGTTACGCTTACCGGCAAATCGGGACGGATTGCGCTGAAAGGACGGATGTTCGTCGACGCTTCGGGCGATGCCGACGTGGCGTACCTGGCGGGAACGCCGACCTTGAAGGGAAGGGAAGAGGACGGCCGGTCCCAGCCGATGACGATGAAGTTCCGTATGCGGGGTGTCGATGTAGAAGCGATCCGGCGGGCCATGCTGGACAATCCGGGCAATTTTTACGCCAAAACCCCGTTTGACGAGCTTGACCGGATTCCGCTTACCGGCGTGTCGGGATTTTACGAGGAATGGGCGCAGGCGGATGTGCCGATTAACCGGGATCAGGTGCTGTTTTTTATCGGTCCCGAGCCGGATGAAGTGTTGGTCAACTGCACCCGGGTGCAGGGGCTGGATGCAACGGATGTGGAGGACCTGACGCAGGCGGAAGAAGAAGGCCGGAAGCAGGTGCTGTTGATGGCCGATTTTCTGCGCAGCCGGGTCCCGGGTTTCGGAAAGGCATCGATTTCGTCGGTTGCCGCCCAAATCGGAATCCGGGAATCCCGGCGGATCGACGGCTTGTACCGTCTGACGATTGAAGACGTTGTCTCCGGCAGGCGGTTTGAAGACGGCATCGCCCGCAGCGGTTACCCTGTGGACCTGCATGATCCTTCGGGAAAAGGCGTCATGTCGGCGTTTATTGCGAACGACGGCGCCTATGATATCCCTTACCGCAGTCTGGTCGCACGGGAAGCGGATAACCTTCTGGCCGCGGGACGCTGTATTTCGACCACGCATGAAGCGCTGGCGACCACACGGCTCACGCCGAGCTGTATGGCGACCGGAGAAGCGGCCGGAACAGCTGCGGCGCTGTCCTGCCGCATGGGCGTACGGACCGCTGACCTGGACGCCGGGCTGCTGAGGGAGACGCTCCGCAGCGCGGGGGCGATCCTCTAAAAAGAAGGGCCGTACCGCATCGTTACAGGATGCAGGTACGGCCCTCTTTATTGTGCGCAGTGCCCGGCGAATCTGGCGGTCTCCCGCTTATTCGCTTTTCAGTTCTCCAGCGGCGGTTTCGCTCTGCTGGGACAGCTCCAGAATCTCCCGGCGGAGCCGGAGCATCTTCTGATCCAGCTCGTCGGCGGCCCGGGCGGCTTCCTTCAATTCTTCCGCGACGTGCGCCGGCAGCTGCTTATCGAATTTGTAGTATAAAATATGTTCCATGCTGGCCCAGAAATCCATGGCCAGCGTCCGCAGTTGAATCTCCGCCTTGACCCATCTCGTTCCGTCGAGCAGCACCAGAGGCACGGCGACGATGACATGCAGGCTTTGATACCCGTTCGGCTTCGGATTTGCGATGTAATCTTTGATCTCCAGCACCCGGATGTCCTCGCGGACGCTCAGGTGGTCGACCAGCCGGTAAATGTCTTTTACGAAGGCACATACAATCCGCATCCCGGCAATGTCGTGAATATATTTCTCCATATTATCAAAGGTACATTCGTAGCCCTTGCGTTCAAGCTTATGCAAAATGCTTCTGGGCTCCTTGATCCGTGACTTGATATGCTCGATCGGGCAAAACCCGTCCCTGATTTCCCATTCGGTCTTGATGACCTCGACTTTGTTCTGAAGCTCGTTCAGCGCCAGGCGGTACAGCGACGGGAGTGTCTTGAACTCATCCAGCTGCCGGATGAACTCCTCCCGGCTTCCGCGCGTGCCCTCTGCTTGCAGGTGCAGCCCGTGTAACGCAAGCTGTCTGCTTTCTTGTTCTTCCACGAATTCTCTCCCGATTTACAAATTTGTGCCTGATCCTATTTTAACCGAATTTTCTCCGGAAGGAAACGCATAAACGGGGATCGGGAGAATAAGCGGGGGCGGAGCGGCGGAACGGAATTTCAAGCTGGGAGCGCACTGCTCCTCCGGCCTGCCGTAATCTGACCGGCGCAGAAAAAAACGGCCCGGAGCGCATGCGCTGTTCCGGGGCGCATTGCTTCGGAATCCGTCCAGTCTGCTCTATCCGCTTATGGGCGTCTGACTGTTGCAACTATTTGTTCGTAGGCGACCCGTCTCCGTACCCTTTGTCTTCGTAGCCGGTATGCTCCAGCTTGGGCAGCACGCCCATGCCGTCGATCAGCCGGATGCTCTCCTCGCTTCCGTGGTCCCGCAGATACTGGTACAGAGCGATCGTTGCGTCGTCGTACTGGCGGATGCCGTCGTCACGGTCGGCTGATTTGTAAGGTACCGCTGCGCGTTTGAAGGCGTATTTATCGTCCTGTTCCAGCGCAGTCATCCGGTCCTGCAGCTCCGTCAGCTCGGCGTCGTTCAGATAGACCTCGAATTCGTTGGAGTCGTTGCGTACGTCTTGGATCAAGCGGTGGGCGACAGATACATAATACGTTTTTTTGTCAGCGTTCGCCGGCAAATGACATCCCCTCCAAGGTAGAATAAGCGCTCTCAAAGCCTATTTTTACTATTATACACCGGATGGAAAAATTTGAATCCTGTCTATGTCTACCGCCCCTTTTCCAAATCAGCCCTACATTTGGTATGATAGAGTCACAGTTCCGGCGGCGGCAAAGGACGCCACAGTGATGCGGGTTTTACGCCGCGGGCGATAGAAGTCAGCTTGTGCTCATTGGAGAAGGAGGAGCCTGTCATGAATTTTTTGCAGCGCATTAAAGACAGCGCAAGCCGTGTTTCGGAGAAAGCGCAGAGCTCTGTCGAAATCGGCAAGATCAACAGCCAAATTTCCGACATAGAACGTGAAATGGGAACGCATTTTATGCAGATGGGGAAACTGTTCTACGAAGGATACCGTTCCCGCGATCTATCCGTGGCCGAAGGGAGAATGACCGAGCTGTCCCGCGCGTGCGTCAAGCTGGAGGAGAAAATCGAGCTGCTCCGCCAGCGCATCGCCGAGCTTAAGAACGAACGGCTCTGCAAATGCGGACATGTGGTGGGACTTGACGCCAATTTCTGCCCGAGCTGCGGCCGCAAGCTGGAGAAGCGGAGTCCGGCAGCCGAACCTGCGCATCCTCCTGTTTCTCCTGCCTTTGATCTTCAGCAGGACGGGCGGCATCCGTTTTTTGACGAGGAGGAGTTCCGTGCGGATGAAGCCCGCGGAGACGGAGAGCAGCCGGAGGCCGCCGAGCCGAAGCGGGTCCAGGGGACATTTTATGGCCCGGACGAACATGACCCTGCTCTTTCTGAAGAAGAAGCCGGGCTGCACGGCTACGAGCTGTATGAGGATGAAGCGGCGGCAGCTGAGCGCGACCGGCGGCTTGCGGATGAGCTTGAACGCGAACGGGAGCGGCAGCTTGAACTGGACCGGCGGATCCGCGACTGGAAAGAGAGCGGCGGTTATCAGCTGCAGGAAACGGAGAACGAGACGGGCATGCGGGATATGGTGAAATGCCAGATCTGCCGCGCCGATTTGCCCAAAGGCTCCATGTGGTGTCCGCGCTGCGGTTCGGAGCAGATATAAGAAGTCAGTCAGCCTGGGAGGACAGAATAAATGGAACAACTGCTGCTGCATTTGCGCAATTTGGGATTCACGGAGATGGAATCCAAGATTATGGTGGAGCTGGCCGCCAAAGGCCAGGCTTCGGGCTATGAAGTAGCCAAGCAGCTCGGGGTATCCAGATCCAACGTATATGCGGCATTGCAGCGACTTACGCAGCAGGGGTATCTCCGCTGCAGCGAAGGCGAGCCGGCGCGTTACAGCGCGCTGACGCCCGACGAGCTGGCCACGATGATCTCCGGACGCATCGCGGCTTCGCTTGCCTACGTGGAGAGCGAGATGCCCCGGGGAGGCGCGGTCAGCGCTTCCTTTTACAATCTGGACGGCGAACGGAATGTGCTGGATGCGCTCATCCGCCAGCTGGAAGGAGCGGAGCGCGAAATCGTGGTCGACGTCTGGCGGGAAGAGGCTTCGCTGCTGCGGGAGAACCTGGCCGGGGCGGAGGAGCGGGGCGTAAAGCTGCTGTGGGCGTTTGACGGCGGCAGCGCGGGACCAGCCGGATTCCCGGCCTGGACCACGCAGGACCGGAGCGCATACGGCCGCAAGTTTTCTTTTGTGGTCGACCGGCGCTGGGCGATGCTGGGGATGCGCGGGGAAGGCGGTGCGACCCAGGCGGTCGTGACGGAGCATCCGGCGCTTGTCGAGCTGCTGCTGCAGCATTTTGCCCAAGAGATGGTGCTGTTCGAGCTGGAGCAGGATATGGGCGCCGAGCTGGACAGCCGGTACGGCAAACGGTATGAACGGATATTCCGCAAGTATATTATGCAGGATAATGAGGAATGACGAACCTGACTTTTTTTCCGGTTCAGTCGATATTTTAGCCGGGTTGGAATCCGGCGGAGCCAGGGAGGTGTAAAAGAGATGGAGTGTATCGTACATTTTGAGGTGGAGCATCCGGAGGGGCCGAAACGGCTTCGCGGATTGATTATTTTGGAGCCGGGCAGACTGCCGGATGAAAACGAGCTGATTTCCATGTTCCGGGATATGGATTTTGACGTAACCCTGGCCGACCGCGACAAGCTGATCTTCAAACCGGTGAATCCGGGGGACAACTTCTCGGAAATCCGGATTACCAGCCTGGATACTGGCGGAGAACAAGTTTCGGAGGATCAGATCCTGAAGTCGATCGTAGGCAATTTGCTGCCCCGCAGACCTTCGGGACTGTAGGTGAAGTGAGCTATGAGGGGCGCGGCCAAGTCGAAAGGCTGTTGCAATCGAACGGGAATGTGGCGGAAGAGCTGCTATTTTGCTCCGCAGACTTTTGGATCTGCAGGTGAGGTAAGCTGTTTGCTTCGCAAACTTTTGGAATCGCAAGTAAGGTGAGCTGTTTGCTCCGCAAACTTTTGGAATTGCAGGTAAGATGAGCTGTTTAGGCGCGTTGGTGTCGTAAGACTGCCGCAGCAGACCGGGAATATGCCGGAGGAGCTGACGCGGTAATGGTGTGAGGGGAACGCCCGGATAAGGCGGCCATTCCACAAGGGAAGAGGACAACCGGAAGAAGGGGGAAGGGATCATGTGGCAGTTGAAGCAAAAGGTTATCAGCGAAGGTACGGTACTTAGTCCGGGTGTGCTGAAGGTGGACTCTTTTCTCAATCATCAGATGGACCCTGCCTTGATGCGGGAGGTTGGCGGCGAATTTGCCCGGCGTTTTGCCGGGGAAGGCGTGACCAAGGTGCTGACCATCGAATCTTCGGGAATTGCGCCCGGCATTATGACGGCGCTTGAACTGGATGTGCCGCTGATTTATGCGCGCAAGCAAAAGTCGCTGACGCTGACCGAAGACATCTACGTCGAGAAGGTATACTCCTTCACCAAAAAAGAAAGCAGCGAAATTACCGTCGCCAAGCAATACCTCTCGCCGGAGGACCGGGTGCTGATCATTGACGATTTTTTGGCCAACGGGGAAGCGGCATTTGGGCTCGTACATATTGTGGAGCAGGCGGGAGCCCGCGTTGCCGGAATCGGCATTGCGATCGAGAAGTCGTTCCAGCCTGGAGCCCGGCTGCTGCAGCAGTCCGGGTACCGCGTGGAGTCGCTGGTGCGGATTGCATCGCTGGAACGGGGCATCGTTGCGTTTGCGGAGGAGCCGGGCCCGGTGTGAACCGCATAACAGGAAGGCGGGAAGTAGGGTTCCCGCTGACAAAAAACAAGCCGGAAGGACGCTCTGCTGCTGCAGAGGTTCTTCCGGCTTGTTTGGTTTGCGGGGGCCGGGGCTTAGCGTATGCGCCGGCCGTCTGGTTTGGCGGCGTGCGGCCCCGCTGCGCCGCCGTGCAGCCCTGCAGCGGCCTCCGGCGCCTGCGGCGCGGCGGGCCCGGCGAGCACCCGCAGCGCCGCAGGCTCGCAGCGGACGGCCAGCGGCTGCGCCCCGAGGCGCTCGCCGTCGCCGATGACGGGCCGCGGCTCGGCGAAGGCGGCCGTGACGCTGCGTCCGCGCAGCATGGCGACGTACGGCAGCGTCACGTGGCTGCCCCGCAGCAGCCGGGGCAGCAGGCGCAGCAGCCGCAGCCGCCCGCAGCCGTGCACGACGCAGACGTCGAGCAGCCCGTCGTCCGCCGACGCCTGCGGGCAGATCGGCAGCCCGCCGCCGTAGCTCGGCAGGCCGCATACCGCGACAAGCCATGTGTTGTCGTATGTATGCTCCTGGCCGTCGCATGTTACGGTAACGCGGCTTGTCCGGTAGGTCATCAGCGTGTGGATCACGCCGATGAGATACGCCAGCCGGCCTGCTTTGACGGCGTTGCAGAGCCGCTTGTACAGGCTGGCATTGACGTTCTCGGCCACCGCCGCGTCAAAGCCGGAGGCGATGGCCGTCAGCGAGCAGCCGCCGCCTCCGGCAAGCAGATCAGCCGGCACCGGCGTGGCCGCTAGCGCCAGCTCCAGAGCGGCCTCCGGCTCCCGCGGAATCCGGAAGCCGCGGGCGGTGTCGTTGCCCGAGCCCGCGGGGATGACGCCCAGCGGCACGCCGGACGCCCGCAGCGCGGGCAGCGCGCTGTGCACGGTGCCGTCGCCGCCGACGACTACCGCAGCCGCCCAGTCCGTCCTCTCCGCCAGCGCCTCCATAATCTGACCGCCGGCTTCTTCAGCGCTTGCTGTGAACAACGAGCGGTACGGGGTTCCCCGGGACTTCAGCAGCCGCTCGGCCCGCTGCCACATTTTGCTCCCTGCTCCGCCTCCCGCCCGCGGATTAATGATGAACAGATACACTTCGTTTCCCCCAAATGAAAATCGTAGATCATCCCGTGTCTGCTTTATTGTAAGGGCCGGGCAGGCAAAAAGGAACCGCGGATGCTAGGGTGTGTATGCAAACTGTAAATTAAGGAAACAAGGATTAGTCAAACGATTCCGTGATGGGTTACGAAATGCTATCAACCCTGGACCTACACCTGTTTATTGGCAGATCGATCCCCATTATACATAACACTTTGGAACCGAATCCTCTCCTGTGACAACCCGCATCGGACTATCACAGAACGCGATACGGAGGTCTTGGCGGACCCAGAGGACGTTATTTCTGAAATTCTTGGGCTTTTGTAGGCCTGGCGGACTCCAAATCCGTTATTCGTACCGAAAACATATAAACTATGGCTTCTCCGCGTAAATAGGTGCATCTGAGTCCGAAACTCTGCCAAAACACGGAATAATTAGCAAATAAAGTCCTCTGTGTCCGTAAACGTACAGACTCTAGCAGGAACAGAAAAAGGGAACCCTCCCTTAAAGATGCCGCAGCTGCCGTTCGGCCAAGGCCCGGGCCCAGGGCAGCCGCAACTGCCGTTAAAGATGCCGCAGCTGCCGTTCGGCCAAGGCGCCGGCCCAGGGCAGACGGTACCAGTTCCCCCGCAGCGCCTGGAAGATCATCAGCAGCCATAAGGCCAACCCGGTCAAAAAACAGAGGGCGGCAAGCAGCGGGCCAAGCAGGGGAACCAGGCCCGCCAGCACGTGCAGCACCATCAGCAGGCCGAAAGCAATCAGCGACTGCAGCGCATGGAACAGAACAAACCGGCTGCGCTGCTCCAATCCGAGAAACACGATTCCGCCGACAAACGGCACGAGATAACACAGCGCCCCCGCCAAATGCTCGGGAAGGCCGGTGGAGGATTTAAATGCCCGCATTACCGTTCACGCTCCTTATCTTGTACTACCAGGCTATGCCCCGGGCGGGACGGGTATGCACAAGTTTCGGATAGCGCGTGAGACTGCCTTTTTTTATGTGTTAAAAACACAGCGTTGTCTAAACAAAGCGTAATTCAGCGATTCTCCGGCAAATGCCCGCTTTACGGGCCAATTAAATTCGAAAAGGAAATGCACGATATTGGGGTCCTGCTGCGTACCTCTGGACGCCGCCCGGCAAAGGGTCAGCTCATTCCGTTTTACCGGTCATGGCGGGAATCAGGCAGGTCGCCGTAATCCGGCGGGGATGCTTCCACCTTGCCACTTTGCTGTCGGCGGTGTACACGATGACCGCTTCCAGATCGGGCAGAAGCAGGATCTGCTGACCGCCGTGTCCGTGGGCAAGACGGTACGTCTGGCCGTTCATTGTGCCGATCCAGAACTGGTAGCCATAATCGCCGTAAGCGGGGTAGCCCTCAACCTGAATGGAGAGCGCTTCATCAAGCCAGCCAGATGGAATAACCTGGGTTTCCCCATACCGGCCTCCATTCAGAAGGCAAAGTCCGAACTTCACCATATCCCGCGAGGTTAGATACAGCCCCACATGGCCCATGCTGTGCCCTTCTGGGCTTGCGGTCCATGCGGCATGCCGGATGCCAAGCGCCGGGAAAAGATGCGTAAGCGCATAACTGAACGCATCCGTCCCCGCCGATTCGGACAGGATCATGGAGATGAGGTGCGAGTCCGGACTGCGGTATTGAAACGAGCCAATCCGGTCGGGATCGATCGGGAGACTAAGCGCATACGAGCCCCACCGCCTGCTCCGGTGAAACTGCCGGATCATCGGTTCGCCCAGCTTTTTGCCGGTTGCCCAGCGGAACCCGGACGTCATGGTCAAAAGATGCTTCAAGGTCACCTGCGGCAGATGCTCCGAATGAAGAAAAGGAACATGGCGTTTCAGCGCTTCGGCAACCGGTGTATCAATGCCGGGCATATCCCCTCGGTCAATCGCGATGCCGGCAAGCACAGAGGTATAGCCTTTGGTGGCTGAGCGCAGATCGTTCAGAACCGCTGGGCCGCCCTCCCCGTAATATTGCTCAAAAATCAGCTTCCCGCGCCTGGCAACAAGCAGGCTGCGCATGAGCGGGTAATCTTCCCGGATCATCCGGTCGGCCTGTTCCAGCGCAGCCGGGTGGGTATCCGCGTCTTCCGGCCGGCCGGTCTCCATCTGGGGAACCGCGCTATGCGGGTATTGCAGCAAAGGTCTGGTGAACGTCATAGGTCCTCCTTTGGGATGAGACGCCCTTACGGCGCCAATTTACCAAACCGGAAAATGCTGTTAAGCGGAACGTACGGCTTTGTGAATTATGATTACCCAAAATCAGCGGCTTGTTCCCCGGCCAAGTTTGAAAGGATGAGTTGACGGCGGAGACAAGCAGTGCCGTCAGTTAGATGATATCACGGAACGCAGCCGGCGCAGGCTGGACGCACTGTCAACGCTGATTGATGCAATGCCGACGTTGATTAATGCACTGTCATCGTTGGCTGGACGCACTGTCAACGCTGAATGATGCAATACCGACCTTAACTAATGCACTGTCACCGTTGGCTGATGCACTGTCAACGCTGACTGACGCACTGCGGGCACAGGGTGATCGATCGCCAGCGCAGACTGGCCGCACCGCCATCAAAGTCCCGGCGTACCCCCGAAGCGGGTCTTAACACCGACAGTGCTCCGCAAAAACGCTCCGCAAGGAGCAAACGTCCTTGAAAAAAAATAAAAAGGGCCGCCCGTAATTTTCAGGAAATGTGGAACTTGGGGCGGAATATGATACAATAAAGCGACAAGGCCCCCGGCCGGCGGCTTGATTCACGATTTGCCGAATCGGGTAACTTCAAAGTTAGAGCCTCCGCCTCCGGAAGGAACTGGCCTAGCTCTCAGCCCAAACCACGACGAACCTGCTTCACCCGCCGATTCACAGCGGTAAATGCAAGCGGCTTATACCAGGCTTGCATTTCGAAGTTACGGCAGACTTTTCATCATGCATTCTCTACAACGGAGCATTCATTTTTCAATGTTTTGGGAGGGAACTGATCATGGCAAGCAAAGGTCACAACGAAGTCAAGGAAAGTCTACGGGAAATGACGCGTATTTTCCGGCCCAAGGATCCCAAAAAATTCGTGAAGGAGTATGTCCGGAAATACCGGATCACGGGAGGCTATGAAGAGGAGTTAACGATGGTTGTGGAGCATGAGCTGGTCCGAATGAATTCTTCGGTCTCTTAAGCGACGCACCCTATATAATTAGACATACATTAAAGTGGAGATAAACCGTGACCCTGCGCCGACCGGCTGCCGGGGAACGGTTTTTTTGTTGGACAGGCCGCCTTGAAGGGCCGAGACAGAAAAGCCTAATTAAAGTCAAATCTTGAACAGTTCGATTCCCTGGTTGAAGACGCTTTATTTCCTGCAAAACCCTGCATGCGTTTTCTGAAACCGATTGCAATTCCAGTGATTTCAGGACTTTGTACAAATTTCGAATATATTGTGAATTACTTGTGAACGATTGACAAACACCCCCTTGAAACTTATATTTATAGTGATTGTTTTAATTGACAGAATTATGCTCGGCGTTTTGCGTCAACCCCTGGGAGGGCTTCGCTAATACGGCGGAGCCAAGAGGTTAAGCTGTACATAGGTTGTGCCCGGGAGCGAGTTGAATCGGAAGATGCAAAGTGCTACACGTTCTACGAAAACGGGAGAAGCGGGGTAGAAACGATGATGAAAACGTGGCAAGCTGTGAAGCGACTCCTTCCCATGGCGGCGGTATTTCTGTTCCTTGCGGGCTGCGGCCGCGAGGATTTGTCTGCACTCCGGCCGCAGGGACCCGCGGCGGAGAGCTCGTTCGGACTGATGAAGCTGTCGATCACCATCATGATCGTCGTGCTGCTCATTGTCTTTTCGATCGCGGCCTTTGTTATGGTCCGGTACCGGAGGAGACCGGGGCAAAATGAGATTCCGGAACAGGTGGAAGGAAACTTCAAGCTTGAAGTAATCTGGACGGCGATTCCGCTCATTTTAATTGTTGTACTGGCGGTTCCCACGGTGAAGGAAGTGTTCGCCGCATCCAACGATCACTGGAACGACAAAAATGCCGTAAAAGTAAAAGTCACGGGCCATCAATACTGGTGGGAATTCGAGTACCCGGATTACGGAATCGTAACGGGACAGGAGCTTGTGATCCCTACGGACAAAGACATCGCTTTTGAACTGAAGACCGCGGATGTGCTCCACTCGTTTTGGGTGCCTTCCCTGGCAGGCAAAATCGACACGAACCCCGACGGAACCATTAACCGGTTCAGCTTCAGTGCGCCAAATGAAGGCGTATACCGGGGGAAATGCGCGGAGCTGTGCGGTCCGTCGCACGGATTTATGGAATTTAAGGTCAAGGCCGTCAATGAAGCGGATTTTAACGGCTGGGTGGAAGCAATGAAAGCGCCTGCGGTGCTGATCGAGGATCCCGCTCTAGCCGAGAAGTTTAAGACGCAATGCCTGAGCTGCCATGCGGTGGGCGACCAGGGCGGAATTGCGGGGCCGAATCTGACGGGAATTGGTTCACGTGAATCGGTGGCCGGTATTTTGCTGAATGACGATACAGGCGAAGACGGTGCCCCGATTGAAGAGAACCTGAAGACCTGGCTGCACGACACGCAGGGTACCAAGCCGGGCAACAAAATGCCGGATCCGAAGAAAGACCTGGGCCTGAGCGACGAGGAAATCGACGGTATTGCGGAATATTTGGCCAACTACAAACTGGACTACTGATTCACCCCTGATCGGACGCATATTTGAATAGGAGGTTGGGACCCTTGGCTAACGCGCATACCATACATCCTTCGCAGCAGCTGGGCCGGGCGCATGGCGTCAAGCGGCATACGGGGCTGATGGATTGGATCACGACCGTCGACCATAAAAAAATAGCCATCTTGTACTTGCTCGCGGGCGGCCTGTTTTTCGGCATCGGCGGCATCGAGGCGATCTTGATCCGGATTCAGCTGATCAAGCCAATGAATGATTTTCTGGACGCGCAGACGTTTAACGAATTGATTACGATGCACGGAACCACCATGATTTTCCTGGGTGTCATGCCGGTGATCTTTGCGCTGATGAATGCGGTCATTCCGCTGCAGATTGGCGCGCGGGACGTAGCGTTCCCGTTTTTGAACTCGCTTGGCTTCTGGACGTTTCTGTTCGGCGGCCTGCTGCTGAACCTGAGCTGGGTCATGGGCGGCGCGCCGGACGCGGGCTGGACCGCGTATACGCCGCTGTCGACCACGCAGTATAGCGAATCGCACGGGGTGGACTTTTATACGATCGGCCTGCAGATAGCGGGTCTAGGCACGCTCATCGGCGGCATCAACTTCCTGGCCACCATCATTACGATGCGGGCGCCGGGGATGTCCTTTATGCGGATGCCGATGTTCGCCTGGACAACATTTATCACATCCGCCATTATTTTGTTCGCTTTTCCTGCAATTACAGTGGGTCTGGTGCTGCTGACGTTTGACCGGATTCTCGGCGCCAATTTCTTTGATACGTCCGCGGGCGGGAACTCGGTTCTGTGGCAGCATATCTTCTGGATCTTCGGCCATCCCGAAGTGTACATTCTGATTCTGCCGGCATTCGGCATCATTTCCGAAGTGATCCCGACCTTCTCGCGCAAGCGGCTGTTCGGCTACAGCTCGATGGTGTTCGCGACGATTCTGATCGCGTTCCTCGGCTTCATGGTGTGGGCGCACCACATGTTCACCACGGGACTGGGTCCTGTCGCCAACGCTTTGTTCTCCGTCTCCACCATGCTGATTGCCGTGCCGACGGGTATCAAGATCTTTAACTGGCTGTTTACGATGTGGGGCGGCCAGGTCCGGTTCACGAGTCCCAACCTGTTTGCGGTCGGCTTCATTCCGACCTTTACGATGGGCGGGGTGACCGGGGTTATGCTGGCCTCCGCTCCGGCGGACTTCCAGTTCCACGATACGTATTTTGTTGTCGCGCATTTCCATTATGTTATCGTAGGCGGCCTGGTGCTCGGCCTGTTTGCGGGCCTGCATTACTGGTGGCCCAAAATGTTCGGGCGCATGCTGCACGAAGGCCTGGCCAAGTGGACGTTCTGGACGTTCATTATCGGCTTCCATATGACGTTTTTTGTCCAGCATTTCCTGGGCTTGATGGGGATGCAGCGCCGCGTATTCACTTATTTGCCGAATCAGGACTTTGACCTGCTTAACCTCGTCAGCACAATTGGCGCGGGACTGATGGGCGTCGGAACGATTTTGTTCCTGACTAACGTTGCCCAGTCGTTCCGGCAGCCGAAGGGGGTCGCCGACGATCCGTGGGAAGACGGACGGACATTGGAGTGGAGCATTCCTTCTCCGCCTCCGGAATACAACTTCAAGCAGACGCCGCTTGTCCGGGGTATCGATGCGCTCTGGAAAGAAAAAACAGCCGGCCATGCCGGCATGACGCCTGCGGAGCCGGTGGGTTCGATCCATATGCCGTCCCCGACGGCGCTGCCGTTTATTATGTCGGTCGGCATCTTCATCGCGGGGCTTGGCTTCATGTTCAGCCGCGACGAGTTCAATAGCGCGTTTTTAGGCTTCCTGTTCAATAACTACATTGTGACCGGCGTTGGACTGCTGATTACGTTTGGCGCAATGCTGGCGCGTTCCCTGTATGACGATCACGGCTGGCATATCGAGCCGGAAGAGCTGGAAGGGAGGAACAAGCGATGACTACCGCACATGCGGAGACGGCGGACGGCGGGCTGCCGCACGAACCGGAAAAAGCAACCCTTGAAGGCCGCAACAAGGTACTGGCGTTTTGGCTGTTCCTCGGCGGCGAAGCCGTGTTGTTCGGCACGCTGTTTGCCACGTTCCTGGCGCTGCGCAATCAGACGAACGAAGGTCCAACCGCAAACGAGCTGTTTCACCTGCCGCTTGTGGCGGCCGCGACCTTTCTGCTGCTCGTCAGCAGTTTGACCAGCGTATTTGCGATTCAGGCGATGCACAAAAACCGGCCGGCCGTGCTGCGAAACTGGCTGATCATTACGGTAGTGCTGGGCGCGGCGTTCCTCGCCCTTGAGATTTACGAGTTCACCGAGTATGTGAAGCACAAAGAGTTCGGTATGACGACAAGTGCCTTCAGCTCCGCTTTTTATACTCTGGTCGGTTTCCACGGCGCGCACGTTGCGTTTGGCATCCTGTGGATCTCCGTGCTGATCGGCCAGCTGGCCCGGAAAGGGCTGACAGTCGTCACCGCCCCCAAAATTTATGTGTCGGCCATGTATTGGCATTTTATCGACGTCGTGTGGGTATTTATATTTACCGTGGTTTACCTGCTCGGAAAGGTGGGGTAAAAGATGGCTGAACAGCACACGCCGAGGGACGGCGCAGTCAGACACCGGCATCGGCCGGAAGGTCCGCAGAAGCATATCGCCGCATTCGCCTTCTCCGTCGTTCTGACGCTGATCGCATTTGCCGCTGTGGCGGCAGGAGGCGTTAACGCCGCGTTTACGGTAATCCTGCTGCTGGCGATGGCCGTGCTTCAGGTCATTGTGCAGATGGGATTTTGGATGCACCTGAAGGATAAGGGGCATCTGATGCCGATCATCTTTATGCTCGGCGGATTTTTTGTAGCCGGCACCTGTATTGTCATGGCGCTGGCTTGGGTATGGTGGGAATAAGCGCAACTAGCTGCGGAGTCATCCGGCGGCATACGCAAAGAGGCGGCTGCGATAGGCCGCCTTTTTCCATTTTCTAGTGTTGCGGCAGGCGCGGAGCGCCATGCAGGGGTCAATACGAATGGATCACATGTGAAAAAAAGGAGGAAACGCCATGCCGGGACTGGGGTTTTTCAGCTTCGCCGATCTGTGGAGCCCGCTGTTTCTGGCGGTGATCCTGCTGCTGACCGCGGGATATTTTGTGGCAATCGGTCCCTTGTCCGAACGGATCAAGGAGGCGGACCCGGTACCCGTGTGGCGCAGGGTGTCGTTTGTAGCGGGCATGGCCTGTCTGTACCTGGCCCAGGGAGGGCCGATCAGTCTGCTGGGCCATATCATGTTCTCTTTTCATATGGTCAGTATGGCGCTGTCTTATTTGATCGCGGTGCCGCTGATCATGCTGGGAATTCCCGTGTATGCGTGGCGGGCGATGGAGCGGAGGGGACTGCTGCGGCGGGCCGGGTTTTTGACACATCCGATTGTGGCGGCTGTGCTGTTTAACGGTTTGTTTTCGCTGTATCACCTGCCGGTCGTTCACGACTATGTGATGCTGCATTTCACGGTGCACCGTCTTTATTACGCCGCCCTGTTTGCGGCTTCGGCGCTGATGTGGTGGACGCTGATCCAGCCGGCAAATGGCAGGGCGGCGGCAGGCGGCCTGAAAAAAATCGGCTTTATTTTCCTGAACATGGTGCTGCTGACGCCGGCCTGCGGACTGATTATTTTTGCCGCTGAACCGCTATATGCGACATACAGCGACCCGGGAACCTGGGCCCGGGCGATGGGTTACTGCGTCTCCGGGGATACCGGCGCGCTGCTGGCGCAGTTTGGCGGACCTTCGTTTTTTGCTTTCCTCTCCCCCAAGGTGGATCAGCAGGTCGGCGGGATTGCGATGAAGTTCATTCAGGAATTTATTTTCGCGTCCATGCTTGCTTATGTGTTCTATCATTGGTATAAAAAAGAGAACGGGCAGGAGGAGACGGACGAGCGCGCCGCGGTTGCGGAAGCGTAAGGCGTATCCCGAATACACGCCCGGCAGATGGTGCCGAGGAGGAAGGTCATGGATATTTTCACATTGTTTCCAACGATCAGCACATCGTTTATCGTGATCAGCGCCGTGCTGGTGGCGGTCGGCTGGAGACAAATTATCAAGGGCAAACGCGACGCGCACAAGAAAACGATGATTTACGCCGCCGTCGCCGCGCTGCTGTTTTTTATCGTGTATGTATCCCGAACGCTGTTTGTGGGGAATACCTCCTGGGGCGGGCCGGAGAGTCTTCAGCCGCTGTATCAGGTGTTCCTGATCTTTCATATTGTGCTTGCGACCGTCGCGGCGGTGTTCGGGCTGACTACGCTTACGCTCGGCTTCCAGGCTAAATACGCCAAACACCGGAAATGGGGCCGGATCACGGCTGTCATGTGGTTTGTAACGGCTGTAACGGGCGTAGTGGTGTATGTATTGCTGTATGTTTTTTACCCGGGCGGGCACACCAAGCCGGTCTGGGAGGTTATTTTGGGCGCATAGCCGTTTCCATTGTTGGCGGCACAGTGTGATGGCGCAGGTATGATTTCTTTTAGTTTGTGTTTATGCGCTTAAAAAGCGGGTTCGGCAGTTATCTGCCAGAACCCGCTTTTTAATTGGTTAATGATTGTGTCAGCTGCCTCGTCCGAAACGGACATCTATTCCCGGCGAGCGAGAAACGCCTCTTTTCTGGGTAATGAAGGGTATACCATGCACAACACGCATCCGGAAAGAGGAGGACGATCCGATGGAGAATCCGATAAAAGGCATCAAGTCGAGTGTAGAGGAGATCAAGCAGTCCATCGACGGAATTAAGCATTCGGTGGATGAGATGAAACAGTCGGTCGACGGAGCGAAACAAAATGCCCAAGAAACGGTGGAGCAGGCCAAGGATACATCGGCTGAATTCAGGCAGTCTATGGGCCAGATCAAGTCGTCGGTGCAGGAGACAAAAACCGTCGTGATGGAGGCAAAGGATGCAGTCAAGGGCACACGCGATACCGAAAACAGCGCTGCATCTGCGTCAGCTCCGGCGAATCCCGTACCGGTTAAAGAAGGGGATGGATTCTACTTGCGCGGAGATGCCGGTCTAATCGGTGAAATTACCTACCTGTCGCTGACGGGGACCGACACTTGGGTGCTCAATCATACGTATGTTGCCCCGCCTTACCGCGGGCGAAATCTCGCGCGGACGCTGCTCGACAGTGTCGTGGAAGAAGCGCGGAAGCAGGGGAAACGCATCCTGCCCGCTTGTTCCTATGCGCTGGACCAGTTCAAGCAAAATCCGGAGGAGTTCCAGGATGTCTGGCGTAAAGCCTGACACAAGCGGGCTACAGGGTATAGATTACAACCATAAAATGTGAGCTTTTGAAGAGCCAGACTGCAGCAGCACCCGTACGAGTTAAGAAGCGGGTGTACGCTGCAGCCGTTGTTGCGGCGCTCAACAGCAAGTGAGGAAGCTGTAAGGCCATCTTTCCTGATTGGAGGAGATGGCCTTTTTGCGGTTTATTTTTCCAAAGTGATTGACAGTGGAAAATCCAGGACATATACTGTGTATATAGATATGCACAGTAAGCACACCTAAGAGCACACTAAGCACAGCGGTGATGCGATGAGCACAGTGAAGATGCGATAAGCACAGTGATAACGCAATAAGTGCAGTAAAAATGGCGATAAGCACAGTGATAATGCAATAAGCACAGTGATAATGCAATAAGCACAGTGATATACCCTAAGCACACTGATGATGCGGTAAGCATAGCGGCCCTGCAGTAAACACACCAACGGGCACGCGAAGCACACTGATGCAGATGGACACACAGAACAGATCAGTTTTTGTCGAGCGAGGTGGGATTTCAGTTATGAGAACATTTAAGGATGCATGGTTTATCCTCACCGCCGATGTCCGGGCGGACAAATGGAGACTTTTATATATGTTTCTGTACGGCCTGCTGTTTGTAGGCTACCTCTCCCTGATGACCAGTGCGATTATCGGCGAGATCGTCGGGGAGTGGAAACCTATGCTGTTCGGGGATTACCTGCTGCTGACAATGACCCCTGTAATGGGCTTTACGTTCTCGCGCCATGCATTCAAGTACCTCAGCGATAATTCTTACACCAGAATGGTGGCTTATCTCCGCAGTCTGCCGGTGCCTTTCCGGACCGTCATGCTGAAGCGCAAGCTTCAGGCGCTGCTGACTTTTCTCTTTCATGGCTCGCTGTATTTCGGAGGGATGTATGCCGTAGCGAAACCTGTCAGGGAACAGCTGCCAGTATCCTCGTATATGGCATTTTCACTGACTTGGATCGGTTACGGTCTGGCGATGACAGGTTTGTTTATTTTCCTCGAGTTCATGGTAAGCGGCAAAGCGTACTTCTGGCTCACCATGGGGATTGTTGTTCTTACCTTCGGTGTCTCCTTTCTGGTGTATGTGTGCGGCGGCAATCTGCTGATTTTTAGTGCGGAATGTTCGCTGGAATGGAGTTTGCTCTCCCCGCTGATGTGGGGAATGCTGGCCACGGGGATCGTCTCGCTGCAGCTGTTTGCGCTCCTGACGGAACGCAAGGTCAGATTCCGGGATCTGGAATAGCTGACCGCTGCTGACTTGGAGGCAAATAATGCGCAGGCGAAAGGAAAGGTGGGGAGTGAAAGGTGTGGGTACCGATTCAAATCAATGAAAACAGCGCGGAGCCGCTTTATCATCAAATTGAGACGCAGCTGCGGTCGCTTATTATAACGGGTTCGATTCCGGAAGGCACGCTGCTCCCCTCGATCCGCGAGTTTGCGGGCGGACTGAACTGCAGCGTTATCACGGTCAGACGGGTTTATCAGGATCTTGAAAGTGAAGGACTGCTGCGGACCAAGCAGGGAACCGGCACCTTCGTGGCTCACGTCGGAGAAGGGGCGCGGGACGATTATAAACGGAGCGCGGTAACGGAAGCGCTGGAGGCGGCGGTTGATGTCGGGTTGTCGGTCCGGTGCGAAGAGGAAGAGATCAAACGGATTTTTTTGGAGATTGTGGAACGGAAATATAAAGAAGCCGGAGGGAAGGAGGAACGGAAATGAAGCTTGCGATTGAACTGGCGGATGTCTGCAAGAAACGGCGCAACAAAACGATCGGGCCGCTGAATATGGGCCTGCCGGAAGGATACATTACCGCCTTGGTCGGACGCAACGGATCGGGCAAAAGTACCTTGATGCGTATGCTGATGCAGCTGATTCACCCCGATTCGGGGGAAATCCGCTGGATGAACGGCGCTTATCCGGAAGGGCTGCCCCTTTCGATCCGGCAAACCCTGGCTTATGTTCCCGAGCATCCCGCCTCCGAAGAAAATCACTTGACCGTAAACCACGCGGGCGCTTTTCGGAGCCGCTGGTACCCGTCATGGGATGAAGGTTATTTCAGGGAACTGCTGGACAGGTTTGAAGTGCCGGTGACCGTCCGCATGAACAAGATGTCCAAGGGAGAACGGCGGAAATTCGAGATAGCCGCCGCGCTCGCGGCCCGGCCGAAGCTTCTGCTGCTCGACGAGCCTTCCTCCGGACTCGATCCGTTTGCCTGGAAAGCCATGATCGAGGTGCTGCAGCGATACATAGAAGAAGCTGAGGCTACCGTGCTCATTTCGACCCATATTGTCGAGGAGATCAGACGTCTTGCGGATTACATTGTGCTGATGCACCAGGGCAAGCTGCTCGGCATGGCGGAAAAAGACGCGTTGTACGGCCTGTGGCATGAGGTATGGATAGGTGCCGCCGATGAGGAGGAGCTGCGCGAGCTGCAGGCGGAGCTGCCTGATGGCATGGACTGGAGACTGGAGACGCCGGGTGTCGGGGTCTATACGACCCGGAGTTTTGCGGCCGATGAGAAACGGCTGGCTGATCTGGGCGTACAGTTGATTAAGAACCGCAGTCTGGAGCTGGATGAAGTGCTGATGTTATGGACGCAGGGCCAAAGCCCGGCGCTGATTGATCCCAGGAGAGGAGAGAAATAAAGATGGAAGCATTGAAACTGGAGAATGTGGTGAAGCAGTACGGAGACAAAACCGCGGTTAACCGGATCGCGCTGAGCGTAAACCCGGGGGAAATTTACGGTCTGCTGGGGGCAAACGGCGCCGGCAAAACAACAACGATGCGGATGGTGCTGGGACTGATTTACCCGGATGAGGGACGGATTTTGTATAATGGAAAGCCGTTTGGCCCCGAACTGCAGCATATGATGGGTTACCTGCCGGAGGAGCGGGGCTTGTACCCCAAGCTGAAGGTCAGCGACCAAATTATTTATCTGGCCAGGCTCCGCGGCATGTCCGCTGCTGACGCAGACAAAAACCTGAAGTATTGGCTCGAACGGTTTGATGTGCCGGAGTATTATAACAAGAAGATTGAAGAACTTTCCAAAGGCAATCAGCAAAAAATGGGTTTTGTCGCCGCCGTTATTCATAAGCCGCAAATTCTCGTGCTGGACGAAGCGTTCAGCGGACTTGATCCAGTTAATGTGGAGCTGCTGAAAGACACGGTCAAAGAACTGCGCGACTCGGGTACCAGCATTTTGTTTTCGACCCACCGGATGGAACATGTCGAGGAGCTGTGCCGTAATATCACCATCCTTCACCGCTCTAACACGGTGGTGCAGGGCGATCTGCGGGGGATCAAAAATTCGTACCCCAGAGAAGAGGTGCTGCTGCGGACGGCTGGCGAAGTAAACGGTCTGGAAGCTATACCGGGAGTCATCGGGGTAGACCGTCAGGAGCGCGGGTATTTAATCCGCATCAGCGACGTCTCCGCCGCCCAGCAAATTCTCCGTACGGCGATGGACCAGGGTGAAGTGGAGCATTTTGAAGTGAAAGAGCCTACGTTAAACCAAATCTTTATCAGAGCGGTGGGTGAATCCAATGAATAAAATGGGAACAATTATCGGATTTACGTTTAAAAACAAGGTGAAATCGAGATCTTTCCTGATTACTACACTTATTATTCTGCTGCTGATGTCGGTCGGAATGAATATTCCTTACCTGATTAAAGTGTTCCAAGGTGAGGAGACTGGAGGTGCCGCTGGCGGAAGCGCGCCGCAGGTTCAAATCGGTGTAATCGCTGGTGCGGACAGCCGTCCGGCCGATTTGCTGGAGCAGTATGCAACCCAGGAAGGGATGACCGGCATTCAGGTTACCCGCTACGATTCGGCGGAAAATGCCGAGCTGAAGCAGGCGCTGGATAAAGGCGATCTTGACGGCTATCTCCAGTTTGCGGCCGCAACGGAAGGAAGCGCGGGGGCTGCCTCTCTGCCAACCGTAACCTTCACGAGCAAGGATGGAAAAATGAGCCCGGAGGTGCAGGCCTTCCTGCAGCCGGCGCTGCAGCAGGTTAATGCACAGCTTGTGGCGGGAGAGTCGCTTTCCCCGGATCAGATCGCGGCCATGAATGCGCCGGTTCAGATCAACCAGCAGGAGCTGAACGCCGAAGGCGGCGCGGCTGGGGAACCTAAATCAGCTGATTCGCCAATTAATTTTGTAATTGTGTACGTGATGCTGATCCTGTTCTTTATGTCGATTATGATGACGGGTAATATGATTGCCGCTGAAATCACGTCGGAGAAAAGCTCGCGGATTATGGAGATTCTGATTACCAGCGCTTCGCCGCTGGCTCAGATGTTCGGTAAAGTCATCGGAGTGTTCCTGGTGGGCATTCTGCAGATCGCTGCGATTTTTGCAACCGTGGCCGTTAACCTGATGCTGCCGCATAACGGCGGAATTCTGGAAGAGTTCGACCTGCATCTGGATCAAGCTAGTATCGGACTGCTGGCTTACAGCATTGTGCTCTACATTCTCGGTTACTTCCTGTACGCGCTGCTGTATGCCGCGGTAGGCTCTATCGTCAGCAGAACGGAAGAGCTCGGTCAGGCGACGATGCCGATCATGTTCCTCGGCTTTGCCGCCTTCTACATTCCGCTGTTCAGCATTTCCGCAGCAGATACGCTTTTGGTGAAAATCGCCAGCTTCGTACCTTTCACCTCGCCGCTGTCCATGGTGCTGCGGATCGGCCTCGGCGAAGTCGCCTTCTGGGAGATCGCCGTCTCGCTGGTCATCCTGATCCTGACCTGCCTGCTGGCCGGCTGGCTCTCTGCTAAGATCTACCGCACCGGCGTGCTGATGTACGGCAAACGCCCGTCGATCAAAGAGCTGAGAAAAGCGATGAAGGCTTATAAGTTTTAAGGGATTTGATTTTTGAAAGACTCTGTGAGGAACATCTGCAAATAAGACCCATAAAAGCCAGCTGGATCGATTTTCTTGATCCGGCTGGCTTTTTAAATCTAATAATCATGTACCTAATCTAAGCAAACAAACCATTCTCGCATTTATATTTTCTTATTCTAACACGGTATGATATTATGATAACAAATGGCAAACAATTCATATGACAACATATGACATGATAAATGTGAAGAGATTAGAGACTAAAGGAGTTATGGCATGAAATTAAATGTATCCAGCCAAAGTCCGCTTTACATGCAGCTGAAGCAGATCATTAAAGAGGACATTCAGAAAGGCGTCTATCAACCGGGACAGAAGCTGCCGCCCGAAGCGGAAATCGGCAGTACATACGGCGTAAGCCGGATTACGGTGCGGAGGGCGATCAGCGATCTGGTTGAGGAGGGCGTACTGCACAGCCAGCAGGGAAAAGGCAGCTATGTCCGCGAGTCGAAGGAGAAGCGGGAGCTGATTTATGTCGGCAGCTTCTCGGACCTGACGACGGCTTCAGGGAAAACGCCGAGCGTGCAGATTTTATCGAACCGGATTATTTCAGCTGATGAAAAACTTGCAGAGACGTTCCATATTAAGCCCGGTGACCCGGTGCTGAAGCTGCAGCGGCTGTTATTCATCGATAATCAGCCTTTTATTATTGAGGTCTCGTATTTTCACCTCGGTCTGATGCCGGAGATCGAAAAGTTTATCGGCGAGTCGCTTTCGACTTATCAAATCATGAAAAACCGTTATGATATCGAGCCTGCGTATTCCGAGAAGACGCTGGAAATGATTCTTGCGGGAGAATATGAATGCAGCCTGTTCCACTGCGACCGGGGTACACCGCTTTATCAGCTCGACAAAGTCAGCTATGACAACCAAGACCGGCCGCTCCATTACTCGCAGTCCATCTATATGGCGAGCAAAGTCATCTTTACGATCAACACGGGAAAACGCGGACAGAGCTAGAGGCCGCTGCCCGTCCATTCATTCCGTTTACCGTACGCTCCCAGTCTGCCACCAGTTCTTCAAGCTGATAGCAGGCGGGGATTTTTGTTGTTTATGCCAGAACTGTGGGGTATTTTCGCACTTTTTTTGTGTAATTCTCAGATCCGTGACGCTGTTTTCACCAAATGTAACATTTACATAACATCCAGAAAGCATTTTCATTTGCTTACATGTTGACTTGCTCTGCCCTCAATGGTATACATTATATTATAACAACATATACAATCCTGAGCTTATGTTGTCATCTTAAGGACTGGGGGGACGATATGCGGGTTGCAGGCGTTGGGTTTTGTTGCATAGACGTATACGAAAATTTAGACCGGTTGTATCCCACAGGAAACAGTGTCGATTTCGTGATTCACATGAGCCGGCTTGGCGCAGACGCGTCGATGGTCAGCGTAGTCGGCGGCGACCCTTATGGAGTGCTCATGCTAGACAAGCTCCGTGAGGAGCGCATTGATGTGACTCACATGCATACGCAGGAAGAAGGACAAACGGCCATCTTCCGCATGGATCTGAACGATAACGACAGGGTACACAAGGAAAAAGTCGAAGGCGTCATGGGCGATTTTGCCTTAAGCGAAGGGGATCTGCAGTTCATTCTTCAACACCAGGCCATCCACACGAATTTGTCAGGCCGGATTGACCACCATCTTGCGGACCTCCGCAGCCAAGGCGTCCAGATTATCTATGACTTCTCCACCCGCAAAAAACGT